>CAYTZF010000144.1:0-9251 GCA_964442265.1 uncultured Sideroxydans sp. | reverse complement strand
CTGATGCGCGTGTTCATGGACAAGCCGGAGGGCATCACGGTCGAGGATTGCGAGCGGGTCAGCCATCAATTGGTGCGCCTGTTCGCGGTCGAGGGGGTGGAGTACGAGCGCCTTGAGGTGTCGTCGCCGGGACTGGATCGGGTGCTTAAGAAAGAGGCGGATTTTGCGCGCTTTCGGGGGCAAAAGGCAAAATTCAAGTTGCGCCTGCCGCTGAACGGCAGCAAGCAACTCGTCGGCATCCTTGGTGAGACGAAGGATGGGGCAGTACAGTTGGAGATGGAGGGCGGTTCGGTCGTGATCGAATTGTCAAATGTGGACAAGGCACGTCTGGTGCCGATTTTTTAAAGCAGTCGGAGAGATACGATGAGTCGTGATGTTCTGTTGTTGGTGGATGCCTTGGCGCGCGAGAAAAACGTGGACAAGGAGATCGTGTTCGGCGCACTGGAGTCGGCTCTGGCTTCCGCCACGAAGAAGCGTTTCATCGCCGAAGAGGCGGATGTGCGCGTAAGCATCGACCGCCAGACCGGCGAGTACGAGTCTTTCCGCCGCTGGCAGGTAATGGACGACGAAACCTTCGAGACGCCCGAACTGCACATCAAGCTGGAGGAAGCGCAGAAGCGCGACCCTGAAATCCAGTTGGAGGAATTCATCGAGGAGCCGCTGGAGAATATCGACTTTGGCCGCATTGGCGCGCAGGCGGCGAAGCAGGTTATTTTCCAGAAAATCCGCGACGCGGAGCGCGAGCAGATTCTGGCCGACTTCATGGAGCGCAACGAGCACCTGGTATCCGGCACGATCAAGCGCATCGAGCGCGGCAATGCCATCGTCGAGTTTGGCAAGATCGAGGCACTGCTGCCGCGCGACCAGATGATCCCGAAAGAGAATCTGCGCGTCGGCGACCGCGTGCGCGCCTATCTGTTGCGCGTGGACCGCACCGTGCGCGGCCCGCAGATCATCCTGACCCGGATCAGCGCCGAGTTCCTCAAGAAGCTGTTCGAGCTGGAGGTGCCGGAAATCGAAGAGGGCATCCTGGAGATTGTCAGCGCTTCGCGCGACCCCGGTTCGCGCGCCAAGATCGCGGTGCGCAGCCACGACCAGCGCCTGGATCCGATCGGCACCTGTGTCGGCATGCGCGGTTCGCGCGTTCAGGCGGTGACCACCGAACTGGCAGGCGAGCGGGTGGATATCATCCTGTGGTCGGACGATCCGGCGACCTTTGTCATCAATGCGCTGGCCCCGGCGGAAGTCACCAGCATCGTGGTGGACGAGGACAAACACAGCATGGACGTGGTGGTGGAAGAAGACAACCTGGCGCAGGCGATCGGTCGCGGCGGACAGAACGTGCGCCTGGCCGGCGAGTTGACCGGGTGGGAAATCAACCTGATGACGGTGGAACAGTCGGCCGAAAAGAACGAGGCCGAATTTTCCAGGGTGCGCGATTTGTTTGTGGCCAAGCTGGATGTGGACGAGGAAGTGGCCGACATCCTGGTGCAGGAAGGCTTCAACACCATCGAGGAGGTGGCGTACGTGCCGCTGGAAGAGATGCTGGAGATCGAGTCGTTTGACGAGGCGACGGTGGAGGAGCTGCGCAGCCGCGCGCGCAATTCGCTGCTGACCGCGGCCATCGCCAACGAGGAGCAGGTCGGGCACAACATCGAGGACTTGCTCAAGATCGAAGGGATGGACCCGGAAACCGCGCGCACCCTGGCGGGGAAGGGCGTTGGCACGCAAGAGGCGCTGGCCGATCTGGATACGGAAGAGCTGGTAGAACTCACCGGTATGGACGGTGAGCGTGCGAATCAGCTCATCATGACGGCGCGCGCGCCCTGGTTCGCATAAGCAAAATCGTCCGCAGGACGGAAGGAAGAAAATGGGAAAAATCAATGTGGCGCAATTTGCCGGCGAGCTTGGACTGCCGGTCGAACTGTTGCTGGAGCAATTGCAGTCTGCCGGAGTCAGCAAGGAAAAAGATTCCGACCAGATTTCCGAACAGGATAAGGCCAAGCTGCTGGAGCACTTGCGCAGCGCACACGGCGCGAGCAAGGGCAAGATCACGGTAACCCGGCGCGAGACAACGGCGATCAAGAAAGCCGACAGTAGCGGGCGTTCGCGCACGATTCAGGTCGAAGTGCGGAAGAAGCGCACGATTGCCGCGCCAAGCCGTGCCGCCGAGGAGAAAGTCGTGGCGGCGGCACCGGCAGAAAAAGCGGGCAGCGCGGGCAGGTCGGCGGCGCTGCTGGACGAGCAGGAGATCAAGGCGCGCGAGGAAGAGGCGCGCATGGCGGCCGAGTTGGCCGCCCGCCAGGAGGCCGATTTGGAGGCCAAGCAGGCGCGCGGCAAGCGCAAGGCCGCAGTCGAAGCGGTTGCGGAAGAAGCCGCCAAGCCGTTGGTGGCAGCGCCGGTTGAAGTGGCGGAAGGCACCCTGCACAAACCCGCCCTCAAGCCCGGTGACAAGGTGGCGCGGCCTTCGCGCAAGGCGGCCAAGACTGCCGCCGCCAAGGAGAGTCCGTGGGACGAGGCGGGACACAAGAAACGTCCCCCGTCGCGCACGCTGGATGCTCGCGCCGGGGTCGGTTTGCGCAGTGGCGGTTCCCTGCGCGCCGGTCGGCATGACAAGCACGCAAAACACGAGACGGGGCAACACGCTTTCTCCCTGCCCACCGAGCCGATTGTGCAGGAAGTGACCGTTCCGGAAACTATTAGCGTGGCCGATTTGGCGCAAAAAATGTCAATCAAGGCGGCCGAAATCATCAAGACCCTGATGAAAATGGGTTCGATGGTGACCATCAACCAGGTGCTGGATCAGGAAACCGCGATGATTCTGGTGGAAGAGATGGGGCACAAGGCGGTGCCGGCCAAGCCCGATGATCCGGATGCCTTCCTGCTGGAGACGGCCGCGCACGAGGATGTTGTGCTGGAGTCGAGAGCGCCGGTGGTGACCGTGATGGGTCACGTCGATCACGGCAAGACCTCGCTCCTCGACTACATCCGCCGCACCCGGGTCGCCTCGGGCGAAGCGGGCGGAATCACCCAGCATATCGGTGCTTACCACGTCGATACACCGCGCGGCATGGTGACCTTTCTCGACACGCCCGGCCACGAGGCGTTCACCGCCATGCGCGCGCGCGGCGCGCAGGCAACCGACATCGTGATTCTGGTGGTGGCGGCGGACGATGGTGTGATGCCGCAAACGAAAGAAGCGATCCACCATGCCCGCGCGGCAGGCGTGCCGATCGTGGTCGCGGTGACCAAGATCGACAAGCCCGATGCAAATTCCGAAAAAGTGCGCCAGGAACTGGTGGCGGAAGGTGTCGTACCCGAAGATTGGGGCGGCGATTGCATGTTTGTGGAAGTGTCGGCCAAAACTGGACAGGGTATCGACACCCTGCTGGAAGGCATCCTGTTGCAGGCGGAGGTGCTGGAGCTTACAGCGGCGAAAAATGCCGCCGCCAAGGGGGTGGTGGTCGAAGCGCGATTGGACAAGGGGAAGGGCGCAGTGGCGACCTTGCTGGTGCAGTCCGGCACCCTGAAACGCGGCGATGCGGTGCTGGTCGGTTCGGTTTCCGGGCGCATACGCGCCATGCTGGACGAGAATGGCAAGGCTGTCGTTGAGGCGGGTCCTTCCATTCCGGTCGAGGTGCAGGGCTTGTCCGAAGTGCCGGTGGCGGGCGCCGATTTCATCGTCCTTGCGGACGAAAAGAAAGCGCGCGAAATCGCCTTGTTCCGTCAGGGCAAGTTCCGCGATGTCAAACTGGCCAAACAACAGGCGGCCAAGCTGGAAAACATATTCGAGCAGATGGGTGAGGGCGAAGTGCGAACCCTGCCGCTGATCGTCAAGGCGGACGTGCAGGGTTCGATCGAGGCGATTGCCGGTTCCCTGCAGAAGCTGTCCAACGACGAGGTGAGGGTCAGCCTGGTTCACAGCGGCGTGGGCGGCATCACCGAGTCGGACGTCAACCTCGCGCTGGCTTCCAAGGCGCTCATTATCGGCTTCAACTCGCGCGCGGACGTGGCGGCGCGCCGTCTGGCCGAAGCGTCGGGCGTGGATATTCGTTACTACAACATCATCTATGCGATGGTGGACGAGATCAAGGCGGCCCTGTCCGGCATGCTGGCGCCGGAGAAGAAGGAAAGCATTATCGGCATGGTCGAGGTGCGCGAGGTCTATCACATCTCCAAGGTGGGCACGGTGGCGGGCTGCTACGTCACCGAGGGCATGGTCAAGCGCGGCTCCAGCGTGCGCGTGCTGCGCAACAACGTGGTGATCCACACCGGCGAACTGGATTCGCTCAAGCGCTTCAAGGACGATGTGAAGGAAGTGAAGTCCAACTTCGAGTGCGGCTTGTCGCTGCGCGGTTACAATGACCTCGAAGTGGGCGACATGCTCGAAGTGTTCGAGATTGTCGAAGTGGCGCGGGCGCTGTAATGGCGAAAGACTTCGCGCGCACAGACCGTATCTCGGAACAGATCCTGCGCGAGTTGGCGCAGTTCATCCGGCTGGAAGTGAAAGATCCGCGCGTGCGCAAAGTCACCCTGACCGGCGTTGATGTGACCCGCGATCACGCCCATGCCAACGTGTTCTATACCTCGCTGGACGGTGATGGCGAATTGCTGCAACAGGGGCTGGAGCGGGCTGCCGGCTTCCTGCGCAGCCAGTTGGCGCACGCCATGAAGTTGCGCATCACGCCGCAATTGCATTTTGTCTATGACGCATCCATCGAGCGCGGCGCGCACCTGTCGCAACTCATCGATCAAGCAGTCGCCAGTGACCACAAAGGGTGAGCTTCCCAAGCTGCCGAAGCGACAGCTGGACGGGGTGTTGTTGTTCGATAAGCCGCTGGAACTGAGTTCCAACATCGCGCTGCAGAAAGTACGCCGTCTTTACCGGGCTGAAAAAGCCGGCCACACCGGCACCCTGGACCCGCTCGCAACCGGATTGCTGCCGGTCTGTTTCGGCGAGGCGACAAAATTCACCCATGCCCTGCTGGATGCGGACAAGCGTTATCGCGCCACCGTCCGCCTCGGTCAGCGCACCAGCACCGGCGATGCCGAAGGCGAAATCCTGGAGCAGCGCGCGGTGGCGGCCGGCGCCGAACAGTTGTCGCGGGTACTGGCCGAATTCACCGGCGAAATCATGCAATTGCCGCCGATGCACAGCGCGCTCAAGCACCAGGGCAAACCGTTGTACGAATATATCCGCCAGGGCGTGGTAATCGAGCGCGAGCCGCGCAAGGTGATGATCCGCGAGTTGTGCCTGGAACGCCGGACGGGTGACGAGCTGGTGCTCGATGTGCTGTGCAGCAAGGGCACTTATGTGCGCACGCTGGCGGAGGATATCGGCGAAGCGCTGGGTTGCGGCGCGCATCTGACCGGCTTGCGCCGCAGCGGGATTGGAAACTTCAGTCTGGAACAGGCCTATACCCTGACGCAACTGGAGGCGATGGATGCCGCGCAACGTGACGCCTGTCTGATGCCGCCGGACAGCCTGGTGCTGAATCTGCCCGCGCTGGCACTGGATGCGCACCAGGCGGAACGGCTGGCACGGGGGCAACGGCTGGCATGGCAAGACGGGCAGCCGGACGGTCCGCGCCGCCTGTATGCGGCCTCCGCGTTCATCGGACTGGGGCTGCTGGTCGTTGGCAGGCTGTCCCCGCACCGCCTTCTGGCACGCGTGGCCAAGGCGGCGGCGCAACCGAATTCAGCTTGAGCGCCGACCCGATTCAAGTGTAGAATGCCGCACTTTTTTATTACTGCACCTTTTTAACTGGAGAGAAGTCAATGTCTATTACCGCCGCCCAAAAATCGCAGATCGTGGCCGACTATCAAAGAGCCCAAGGCGATACCGGCTCCCCCGAAGTGCAAGTGGCGCTGATGACCGCGCGCATCAACTACCTGACCGAACACTTCAAGGAGCATAACAAAGACCATCACTCCCGCCGTGGCCTGCTGCGTCTGGTAAGCCGTCGCCGCAAGTTGCTGGATTATCTGAAGAGCAAGAACGAAGAAGGTTACAAAACCCTGATTCAGCGTCTCGAACTGCGCAAGTAAGACAACACACCGGCGGGTCGCTATAGCGGCCCGCTTCGTTTTGGCGCGCCGATAACTCGCCTGCCGCTAACACTTTCAAGAGAGGTCTATTTTGAGCCATTACAAAAAAACGCTGGATTACGGAAACCATCAACTGACGCTGGAAACCGGCGAGATCGCCAAACAGGCCAGCGCAGCGGTGCTGGTCAGTCTGGGTGACACCGTGGTGCTGGTCACCGTGGTCGGGCGCAAGAACGCCAAGCCCGATCAGGATTTTTTCCCGCTGACCGTGGATTATATCGAGAAGACTTATGCGGCCGGCAAGATTCCCGGCGGTTTCCTCAAGCGTGAAGGCCCGTTGCGCGAGAAGGAGATTCTGACCTGCCGCCTGATCGACCGCCCGTTGCGCCCGCTGTTCCCTGAAGGTTTTTACAATGAAGTGCAGATTGTGGCGACCGTGATGTCGTCCGACCCGCAGATCGATTCCGACATCCCGGCGATGATCGGCGCTTCCGCCGCGCTGGCAATCTCCGGCATTCCGTTCGACGGCCCGATCGGCGCGGCGCGCGTGGGCTATGCCAACGGCCGGTATTTGCTCAATCCGACCAAGGAGGAATTGGCCGTCTCGCAGATGGACCTGGTGGTGGCGGGCACGGCGCAGGCGGTGCTGATGGTCGAATCCGAAGCGCAGGAACTGTCGGAAGAAGTCATGCTGGGCGCGGTGGTGTTCGGCCATGAGCAGATGCAGAAAGTTATCGCTGCCATCAACGAAATGGCCGATGCGGTCGGCAACGACGACTGGGATTGGGCGCCCGCACCGAAGAATGAAGCGCTGATCGCGAGCATCAATGCGCTGGCGGAAAATGAATTGAATGCGGCCTACGCGGTGCGCGAAAAACAGGCTCGCACCCATCAGATCGAGACAATTCGCGCCAAAGTGTTCGAGGCGCTGGCCACACCGGAATTCGAGAATGTTTCAAAAAACGAGATCGGCGAGCTGTTCAGCGCGCTGGAAGCGAAGATCGTGCGCGGCCAGATTCTGAGCGGCGAACCGCGCATCGACGGCCGCGACACGCGCACCGTGCGCCCGATCACCATCCGCACCGGCGTGTTGCCGCGTACCCATGGCTCGGCACTGTTCACCCGCGGCGAGACGCAGGCGCTGGTGATTGCCACCTTGGGTTCGATGCGCGACGCGCAGAAGATCGATGCCCTGCAGGGCGAATACAACGACCGCTTCATGCTGCACTACAACTTCCCGCCGTACGCCACCGGTGAAACCGGCCGTGTCGGCACACCGAAACGGCGCGAGATCGGCCACGGCCGTCTGGCCAAGCGCGCGCTGGTGGCGGTGTTGCCGAGCGAGGAGGAATGCGGCTACGCCATGCGCGTGGTCTCCGAAATCACCGAATCCAACGGTTCCAGCTCAATGGCCTCGGTGTGCGGCGGCTGCCTGTCGCTGATGGATGCTGGGGTTCCGTTGAAGAATCACGTGGCCGGTATCGCCATGGGCCTGATCAAGGACGGCGGACGTTTTGCCGTGCTGACCGACATCCTCGGCGACGAAGATCACCTCGGCGATATGGACTTCAAGGTGGCCGGTTCCGACAGCGGCATCACCGCCTTGCAGATGGATATCAAGATCAACGGCATTACCAGGGAGATCATGCAGGTGGCATTGAGCCAGGCCAGGGAAGGCCGCATGCACATTCTCGGTCTGATGAAACAGGTGATGCCGTCGGTGGGTCCGGATGTCTCCGAATTCGCGCCGCGCATGATCAAGATGAAGATCAATCCGGACAAGATCCGCGATGTGATCGGCAAGGGTGGCGCGGTGATCCGCACGCTGACCGAGGAAACCGGCACCACCATTGACATCGATGACGAAGGCAATATCACCATTGCCTGTGTCAGCGGCGAGGCGGGTGAGTTGGCCAGAAAGCGCATCAGCGACATTGTTGCCGAAGTCGAAGTGGGAAAGATCTACGAGGGCCCGGTGGTCAAACTGCTGGACTTTGGCGCTCTGATCAACATTCTGCCGGGCAAGGACGGATTGCTGCATATCTCGCAAATTTCGCACGAGCGCATCGCCAGCGTGTCCGATCACCTGAAAGACGGCCAGGTGGTTAAGGTCAAGGTGCTGGAAGTGGACGACAAGGGACGCATGCGTTTGAGCATGAAGGCCTTGCAGCCGCTTCCGGAAACCGAGGCGCCCGCCGCGGAATGATGCGGTAGAAAATGTTTATGAAGCCCCGCCCTGCGCGGGGCTTTTTATTCCAGATGAAAAAATTTTCCACAAATTGCCGTGACTGCCCGCGTCTCGCTGCGTTCCTGAATGAGGTAAGGCTGGCGCAGCCGACCTATCTTGCCAAGCCCGTTCCATCGATCGGCACTGCGGGTTCACCGCTGCTGATTGTCGGCCTGGCGCCGGGTATGCATGGCGCAAACCGCACCGGCAGGCCGTTCAGCGGCGACTACGCGGGGGACCTGTTGTATTCCACATTGCACAAGTTCGGTCTTGCTACTGCATCCGAGCCGCTGGATGCGAACAGGAATGCCAATCCCGCGCTTGAACTCAAAGGCTGCCGCATCACCAACGCGGTACGCTGCCTGCCGCCGCAGAACAAACCGCTGCCGGACGAGATCAGGCAGTGCAACGCTTATCTGGCGCGCGAATTGGCTGCCTTGCCACAGAAGGCAACGGTGCTGGCATTGGGCACCATCGCGCATGAGGCGGTGCTGCGCGCAAGTGGATTGAAGGTGAAGGATTTTAGGTTCGGCCATGCCGCACAACATGAGTTGCCGAACGGCCTGCAGCTGTATGACAGCTATCATTGCAGCCGCTACAATACCCAGACCAAACGTTTGACCGAGGTGATGTTCCATCGGGTCTTCGAGTCCATCCTTGAAAATAAAAAATTAATTAGCCACGGATGAACACCGATCAACACGGATGATTTTGGGTTGGCGTTTATCTGTGGATATGCGTGTTCATCCGTGGCTGGGTTGAGTATTTAATGACTGCAGTCACCTTCGATCCCAAGCAATATGTCGCATCGCTACCCTTGCAGCCTGGCGTGTACCGCATGCTGGACGAGGCGGGGCAGGTGTTGTATGTGGGCAAGGCGAACCAGCTAAAGAAACGTGTCGGCTCGTATTTCCGCGACAGCAATCTGTCCCCGCGTATCCGTCTGATGGTGTCGCACATCGCGCGCATCGAGGTG
>CAYTZF010000143.1:0-3385 GCA_964442265.1 uncultured Sideroxydans sp. | reverse complement strand
GTTGCGAAAATTGAAGTCGGCGTCTTCACCCACGTCAGGCATGGACGATAAAACTTCGGCAACCGAACGACGCTTTGGGCGCTGCAGAACCGATTTCAGAATCTCACGATGTTCAGCTTCGGCACTTCTTCCATGAGACGCGGCCAACTGCTTTAAAGCCAGAGCGACATCCTCTTCCACATTACGAACAACAAGATTGGTCGCCACGATAGAAACCCCCTTTGTAATCATTGATAGCAATATACGCAAAGGATGATTGCATTGCAATCGAAATGTACTAACAGATTGTAATGACGTGAAATTCTACATCTTGAGCAGGTGAGTGCTCCATCGATTAGCTGCTCAGGTCGATCCTCGGACAATGCCATTCAGATAAAGCCCGAATTACAAATAATCGAATAAACCTGCATCCTTTTCCGCTTTCGTTCGTCTCCTCTGCACCACAGACTGTTTTGGAGTAGCGAAATGTCCAGCCTTGCCCTGAATCTCCCCCGCCGCAGCCCGCGCGCTTTCCTGTTGCTCGCCGGTATCGCGTGGTTTGCGATCTACAAGACGCTGGAACCGCTGTCGCACATGCTGGTGGGTGCGCTGCCGCTCGAGGCGGGCAGCCACCTGTACGACGCGCTGCAATTCTTCTTCTATGACACGCCCAAGGTGCTGTTGCTGCTGGCAGGTGTGGTCATGGTCATGGGCATGGTCAATTCCTATTTCACGCCGGAACGCACCCGCGCGCTGCTGTCCGGTCGGCACGAGGGCGTGGGCAATGTGATGGCCGCCTCGCTCGGCATCGTTACCCCGTTTTGCTCCTGTTCCGCCGTGCCGTTGTTCATCGGCTTTGTGCAGGCGGGCGTGCCGCTGGGCGTGACCTTCTCATTCCTGATTGCCGCGCCGATGGTCAACGAGATCGCGCTGGCGCTGCTGTTCGCGCTGTTCGGCTGGAAGATCGCGCTGCTGTATCTGGGGCTGGGGCTGTCGGTTGCCATCGTCGCCGGTTTCATCATCGGCAAGCTGAAGATGGAACATCATCTGGAAGACTGGGTGCAGAAGATGGCGCGCACCGAGGCCACGGTCGGCGCGGATGAATTGACTCTGGTTGACCGCATTCAGGCCGGCTTCGCTTCGGTGCGCGAGATTGTCGGCAAGGTTTGGCCCTACGTGCTGGCGGGCATCGCCATCGGCGCGGGTATCCACGGTTATGTGCCGGCGGATTTCATGGCCGGTTTCATGGGCAAGGACGTGTGGTGGGCGGTGCCCGCTTCGGTGCTGATCGGCGTGCCGATGTACACCAATGCCGCCGGCATCATTCCCATTGTCGAGGCGCTGCTCGCCAAGGGCGCGGCGCTGGGCACGGTGCTGGCGTTCATGATGAGCGTGATCGCGCTGTCGCTGCCGGAGATGGTGATCCTGCGCAAAGTGCTGAAGCCGCGCCTGATTGCAACCTTCGTGGGTGTGGTCGCGAGCGGCATCATGCTGGTCGGCTTCGTGTTCAACGCGGTGGTGTGAGCATGTCAGTCTGCGCCGTTCCGCCCCCCGATGCGCCCGTCATCCGCCTGACCCTGGCGGGCACGGGCGAACCGTTGCTGCGCATGGAGAAGCGCCTGTCCTGCGCGGCAGCGGGCGCGGGCGTGCAGTTGGAACTGGAGATTCGGAAGGACCTCCATGTGCTGGGCATTCCCCATGCCCAAACGCTGGTCGTGCTGCATGACGGGAAAAGAATCTTCAGCGGGCTGCCGCGCACCGAGGAAGTGGAGACTTGGCTCAAAGAAAAGACGGCCAGGTAAAAACGGGAATGAGTGAAAGATGAGTCGATTTGCAAAATATTTTGCGCACGGTACGTTGGCGCTTGCAATGTTGCTGGGTTTGGGCGCATGCGATACCAAACCGCCGCTTGCCACTTCGCCCGGTGTCGCGCTGGTGCAACAGGCGGCCGCCTCGGGCAGGCCGACCATTGCTGAATTTGGTGCCAAGACGTGCGCCTCCTGTCGCGAGATGAAGGTGATTCTGGACAAGGTCGCGCAGCGCAGCGCGGGCGAGGCCAATGTACTTATCATCGACATCAGCGAAGATTGGCAGGCGTCGCAGGAATACGGCATCCAGATGATGCCGACGCAGGTTTTCTTCGATGTGAACGGCAAGGAAATCGCGCGGCATATCGGCAAGTTAAGCGAGGCGGAAGTGCTTGAGGGTTTGGCGGCGGGGCGCGTGCGATGAATGGCGAGACGCTGATCGCGGCCTATCCCTTGGCCGCCGCCGTGACGGCGCTGTTGGCCGGGTTGGCCTCGTCGGTATCGCCCTGTACCGTGGCCTCGATGCCGTTGGTGGTGGGTTTCGTGGGCGGTTATAGCGACGGCAGCAGGCGTCAGGCGTTCAGTTATTCAGCCAGTTTCGTGCTGGGTTTGTCGCTGGCGTTCACGGCGGTTGGGTTGGCTGTCGCCCTGGCGGGTGCATGGCTGTTGCCCGCAGGCGGTTACGGCAGGATGTTGCTGGTGGGTATTTTGATTGTGCTGGGGGCGAGCTTGTTGAGTGGTCGCGGCTTGCCGGGGATGCGCAGCGCACAGTGCGGCAGCAGCGCCCCCGCCAGATGGCGCGGCGCGCTCGGTGCGCTTGCTGCCGGCGGCTTGTCGGGCATGGTGTTCTCGCCCTGTGCCACGCCGGTGATGGTGGGCATCCTCGCCCTCATCGGCCAGCAGGGTGATGTGTGGTACGGCGCGCTGCTGATGTTCCTGTATTCGCTCGGCCACGGCGCGCTGTTGCTGGCGGCGGGTTCATCGGTGGGATTCGCGCAGTGGCTGGCGGGTTCGCGCTGGGCGGGCAAAGTGAATCAGTATTTCACCCGCATCGCGGGCTTGCTGTTGCTGTCGTATGGTCTTTATCTGCTGTGGCAAATGGCAGGTCGGTTTTGAAGGGATGAAACAACCGTTTGTGTCGCCCGGTTTTGGCGGCACACCATAAGCAAAAGGAGTCGCAACATGGCGAAAAATATCAAAGTGCTCGGCACCGGCTGTGCCAACTGCAAGACCACGCAGAAACTCATCGAAGAGATGGCCAAGGAAAAAGGTGTAGAGATCGAACTGGAGAAGGTCGAAGACATTCAGGCCATCATGGGCTTCGGCGTGATGTCCACGCCGGGCGTGGTAATCGACGGCAAGGTGGTGCATGCGGGCGGCGTGCCCGGCCGCGACAAGATTGCCGGATGGTTGCAGCCATGAGTGCCGCCGCGAGCGTTTTTCACGCGCGGTTGCAGGGCAAATTCGCCGGCATCATGCAATGGCAACAGCTCGACGAATTGTGGGGGCGGGTCAAAACAGGTGCCTGGTATTTCTACCAGATCGGTGAGGAATTGCCGGCCGCAACCTTGCGCGGCGACGAACTGGCGCGCCGCCTC
>CAYTZF010000142.1:0-2551 GCA_964442265.1 uncultured Sideroxydans sp. | reverse complement strand
CGCCTCCATCTCCTTGCCGTCGCCAAACAGCTGGCTATTCGGGAACACCTGCACCTCGACCTTGCCCGGCAACAACTTCTCGGCGACTTCCTTGAACTTCAGCGCGGCCTGTCCCTTGGGGGTGGAATCGGCAACCACGTGGCTGTATTTGATGATGATTGGAGCGGCATTGACCGCAAACGAAAAGCTGAACAGCAAGGCACTACACAACAGACTTACGATTTTCATGTTCTTCTCCCTGATGGTTGCTGGAACAATTTTAACGCCTAACCCCTACCTTCGGGTTCCGAATGATAGGCCAATCAAGCTTACGCCACCATTACAGATTGCTCTTCCGCTTGCGCCCGGAATTCGGCAGCGACCGCCACCCCGACCACGCACACCAGCTTTTCGCCGCAATACAGTAGCGGCAGACGCTCGCGTTGCCAGGGTGGCACACGCAACTCCTGAAACAAATGTTTGAGTGTGCGGCGGGCGGCGTGAGAATGCAGGCGCAGACTTTCGCCGCCGCAGCGCAGGCGCAACGTGACGCGGGCACTCTGCAATTTGCACAGGCTGATCCCCTCACCTTTCCGCCGGCTGAATCGCAACGCTTTTTGCAGGGGCGGCCAGAACACAGTCTCTTCCTCTTGCCAGGGCAGGCACAACACGGAATCGAAAGGCGGCAGCAGCGGCAACAGATGCGCGCGCCCCTGAAAGCGGCGCACCTGCCAGTTGCCGAATTGCACGCACACGGCGGCATCGGTGCGCGCCGAACACAATTGGCGCAACATCTGTTCCAGTTGTTTGTCCTGCGGCATGGGCGCGCCGCACTGGTGCAAAAAATAACGCAACAGGTTTTTGGCGCGTGGAATACTCAAGCGAGACAACGCATCGACCGCCAGTGTTTCCCGATCGATTGCATCGACCCCATCCCGCGCGGCCAATTCATCCAGCAATTCCGCGGCTTCGGCAAAATGCTGCGCGCTGCGCGCAAGGGTTTCGCGGCAAGCCGGAAATTTCTCCTGCAACAGCCCCAGCACACGATGCCGCACGAAATTACGCGGATAACGCTCGTCGCGGTTGCTCTCGTCTTCGACCCAGCGCAGCGCATGGTGTTGCGCGTAATCCCGCAATTCTGCACGGGAAACATTCAGCAAGGGGCGGATCACGACACGGCCGCCCTGCCGACGCGCCATAGGCATGCCGCTCGCCCCGCGCACTCCCGCGCCGCGCAGGAGTTGCAGCAACAAAGTCTCCGCCTGGTCGTCGGCGTGGTGTGCCAGCGCAATGAAAGCGCAATCCTGTTCAGCCAATGCGGCGTGGCGCAGCTGGCGTGCGGCGGCCTCGATGCCGAGCCTTTCGCGCAGCGGTTGGATATCGACCTGCGCCACCTTGCATTTGATGTTGTACCCCGCGCACAAATCCAGGCAAAACTGCGCCCATTCATCCGCGTGAGCGCTGATGCCGTGATGCACATGCAAGGCGGAAAGCTGAAATTCGAGGCGGGGCGCGAGGGTGGCCAGCAGATGCAACAGGACGACAGAATCGATACCGCCGCTCAACCCGAGCAGGATAGGTTTGCCCCGACAAGACAGCGCGGCGAGATGCTCCGCTGTTTGGTCGATCAGGCGATCAGAAGAGGAGTGTGGAGCCACAAAAAGGAACGCCGCGCACCGACGGGGTCGGCGCCACGCCATTACTGGAGTTCGATTTCCTTGAATTTGCCATAACCCATCAGACGGTTGAAGCGCGTCTGCAGCAGTTCGTTGGTGGTTTTTGCCTGCGCCTGTTTGAGTGCATCAGCCAGGGCTTTTTTCACGTTCTGCATGGTCGCCGCATAGTCGCGGTGCGCGCCGCCCAGCGGCTCGCTCACGATCTTGTCCACCAGCCCCAGCGCCTTCAGACGGGTCGCCGTGATCGCCAGCGTTTCTGCCGCCTCTTCCGCTTTGCTGGCACTTTTCCACAGGATGGAGGCGCAGCCTTCGGGCGAAATCACCGCGTAGGTCGCGTATTGCAGCATCAACAACGCATCGCCGATCGCGATCGCCAGCGCGCCGCCGGAGCCGCCTTCGCCGATGATGGTGCAGATCATCGGCACGCGCAGTTCCGCCATCACATAGAGGTTCCTGCCGATCGCCTCCGACTGGCCGCGCTCTTCCGCGCCGACACCGGGATAGGCGCCCGGTGTATCGATGAAAGTCATGATGGGGATGCCGAACTTCTCGGCCAGGCGCATCAAACGCAGCGCCTTGCGGTAGCCCTCCGGGCGCGGCATGCCGAAGTTGCGGTACTGGCGCTCCTTGGTGTCGCGCCCTTTCTGGTGCCCGATCACCATCACGCTCTGGCCGTTGAAACGCGCCAGGCCACCGACGATGGCTGGATCGTCGGCATAGGCGCGGTCGCCATGCAGTTCTTCAAAGTCGGTGAACAGATGCTCGATGTAATCCAGGGTGTAGGGGCGCTGCGGATGGCGCGACACTTGGGAGATCTGCCAAGAAGTCAGTTTGGCGTAGATGTCCTTGTGCGGCGTCTGGCTCTTTTTTTGCAAGCTACCGATGTCATCCGAGAT
>CAYTZF010000141.1:0-3471 GCA_964442265.1 uncultured Sideroxydans sp. | reverse complement strand
CTGCTGGCGCATGCGCGAGACTTCAATATGCACCTTGGTCACCAGCGGGCAGGTGGCGTCGAACACCGTCAGATTGCGCGCTTCGGCTTCGCGCCGCACCGCCTGCGGCACACCGTGCGCGCTGAAGATGAGGATGCTGCCGGGCGGCACGTCGGACAGGTCTTCGATGAAGATCGCGCCCTTGGCCTTCAGGCCTTCCACCACGAATTTGTTGTGTACCACTTCGTGCAGCACATAGATCGGCGCGCCGTGCAGCGCCAGCGCGCGCTCGACAATCTCGATGGCGCGATCGACCCCGGCACAGAATCCGCGCGGATTAGCCAGTATTATTTCCATTTCGCCCTCCGATTCGTGTAGGTCGGATTTCAATCCGACAAAAAGGCGTCGGGCTTCAGCCCGACCTACTTTTTCCCCTTCAAACTATCCAGAATCAGTAACGCCGCGCCACAGGTGATGGCGGAATCGGCCAGATTGAACGCGGCGAAATGATAACCGGCCCAGTGAAAATCCAGAAAATCCACCACATAACCGTAAGCGATGCGGTCGATCAGATTACCCAGCGCACCGCCCAGAATGAACGCCAGCGCAAAGCTGAACAGTTTTTCGGCTTGATGTTTGCGCAACAGCCAGACGATCCATACCGCAGCGACGACGGCGATGGCAGAGAACAGCCAGCGCTGCATCCCGCCCGCATCGCTTAGAAAACTGAATGCCGCGCCGGTGTTGTGCGCCAGCACCAGATTGAAAAACCCGGTCACGGCCATGCTTTCGCCAAAAACGAAATGGCTGTTGATCGCCGCCTTGCTCAACTGGTCAAGGACGATGACGATGGCGGCGATAAATAGCCATCTGCTCATTTCCTTCCCCCTCCGCAAGCGTGTGGGTTGAAATGCAGGTCGGGTTGAGCGCAGCGATACCCATCGTTAAATTCCGCCAACAATTGATGGGTATCGCTGCGCTCAACCCATCCTACGCATGCCCCGCAAGCGTGTGGGTTGAAATGTAGGTCGGGCTTCAGCCCGACATAATCTTGTCGGGCTGAAGCCCGACCTACAGATTCCGCACTGTGCGGAAATGACGGGCTAGGCATACTTTCTGGCCTCGCCCGCGCCGAACAGGTTGCTTACGCAGCGCCCGCACAGGGTTGGATGCGCGGCATCGCTGCCCACATCGGCGCGGTAATGCCAGCAGCGCGCGCATTTGGCATGCGGGCTGGGCGTGACCTTGATCTCCAGTCCGCCCTCATGCCGATGCACCTCGGCGCGCGAAGTAATGAACACCAGGCGCAGATCGTCGCCGAGGCGGGACAACAATTCGAAAGTTTCCTGCGTTGCATACACATCCACTTCCGCCTGCAACGCCGAACCAATCGTGCCCGCCGCGCGCTGTTCTTCCAGCTTTTTGTTGACCTGTTCGCGCACCGCGCGGATGTCGCACCACGCGCTCACCTGCGCGCCATCCAGCCCCGCATCCGGCAGTTCGTACCACAATTGCTCGAACACGCTCACCTCATCCTGCCCGCTTAATGTGGCCCACACCTCTTCGCCGGTGAAGGAGAGGATCGGCGCGATCAGCCGCGCCAGGGCGCGGGTGATGTGAGTCAGCGCGTTCTGCGCGGAACGGCGCGCCTGCGAGTTTTCACCGGCGGTGTAGAGGCGGTCTTTCAGGATGTCGAGATAGAAACCGCCGAGGTCTTCCGAACAGAAACCCAGCAATTTCTGCACCGCGAAGTGGAATTCATAACGCTCATAATCGGCGCAGATATCGGCCTGCAGCTTCTGCGTCAGTGCCAGCGCATAGCGGTCGATCTCCAGCCATTGATCCACCGGCAGCGTATCGCGCTTGGCATCGAAGTCGCTGACGTTGGCCAGCAAAAAACGCAACGTGTTGCGGATGCGGCGATAGCTTTCCACCACGCGTTTCAGAATCTCGTCCGAGATGGTCAACTCGCCGGAATAATCGGTGGAAGCCGTCCACAGGCGCAGGATGTCGGCGCCCATGGTGTCGAAAATCTTTTGCGGCGCGATCACATTGCCTTTGGATTTCGACATCTTGTGACCGCTACCATCGACCACGAAACCGTGCGTCAGCAACGCATCGTAGGGCGCGCGACCATTGATGGCGCAGCCGGTGAGGAGCGAAGACTGGAACCAGCCGCGATGCTGGTCGGAGCCTTCCAGATACAGGTCGGCCGGCGAACGCAATCCCTCGCGTTTCGCCAGCACCGAGTGATGGGTGACGCCCGAATCGAACCACACATCCAGCGTGTCGGAAAGTTTGCGGTAATGCGCCGCCTCGTCGCCCAACAACTCGGCACTGTTCAGCGAGAACCACGCCTCGATGCCGGATTGCTCCACCAACTTGGCGACCTGCTCCAGCAGTTCCGGCGTGCGCGGATGCAGTTGCAGGGTTTCCCTGTGCACAAAGAACGGCATCGGCACACCCCAGTTGCGCTGGCGCGACACGCACCAGTCGGGACGGTTCCTGATCATCGCCTCCAGCCGCGCGCGCCCCCAGGAGGGGAAGAATTTGGTTTCAGCGACGGCGCGATTCGCAAGTAATCTCAAATTCATCCCGTCGCCCTCCGGGAGAGGGTTAGGGTGAGGGAGTTCTGAATGGCGCCTCGCCTGAACCAGCCCCTCACCCCCAACCCCTCTCCCGGAGGGCGAGGGGGAAGATGTCTGCTCCATGCCGATGAACCACTGCGGCGTGGCGCGGAAGATGATCGGCGTTTTGTGGCGCCAGCAATGCGGATAGCTGTGCGTCACTTTTTCCTGGTGCAGCAGATGGCCGCTCGCCTGTAATGCCTGCAGCACAATGTCGTTGGCCTTCCACACGAACACGCCGGCCAGCGGCACACCGCCCACCGGCGGCGTGGTCGAGATGAACTTGCCGTCGTCGCCCACCGGATTATCGACCGGCAGGTTGTATTGCTGCCCCACCACATAGTCGTCCACGCCGTGCGCCGGGGCGGTGTGCACCAGCCCGGTACCCGCTTCCAGCGTGACATGTTCGCCGCAGATGACGGGCACGATGCGGTCATAGAACGGATGCTGCAGCGGCAGATTTTCCAGCGCGCGGCCCTTGCCGCGCCCCACCACTTCGGCGGCCAGGCCGTAGCGCTGCACGCAGGCTTCGAGCAGGTCGCCAACCAGCAGCAAATATCCCTTGTCTGTTTTCGCCAGACGATATTCAAAATCGGGATGTACGCTCACCGCCTCGTTGGCGGGCAATGTCCACGGCGTGGTGGTCCAGATCACCGCGTACGCCTTGGCGTCGCCGGGCAGGGACACGCCGAGCGCCTTGCCCAATGCCCCGATGTCCTTCACCTCGAAACCGACGTCGATGGCCTGCGAGACTTTGTCTTCATATTCCACTTCCGCTTCGGCCAGCGCGCTCTGGCAATCCAGACACCAGTTCACCGGCTTGCGCCCCTGATACAGATAGCCCTGTTCCTGAATCTTGCCGAGC
>CAYTZF010000140.1:0-27181 GCA_964442265.1 uncultured Sideroxydans sp. | reverse complement strand
CGCACAAATCTCGTCGTACTTGGCCGGCTTGTTCAGCTCGACAGTCAGGTCAACCACGGACACGTCGGAGGTCGGCACACGGAAAGCCATGCCGGTCAACTTGCCATTCAGCTCGGTAATCACCTTGCCCACCGCCTTGGCGGCGCCGGTGGAGGAAGGGATGATGTTTTCCAGAATGCCGCGTCCGCCGCGCCAGTCTTTGTTGGAAGGACCGTCAACCGTTTTTTGGGTCGCGGTGGCGGCGTGCACGGTGGTCATCAGGCCGCGCTTGATGCCAAAGGTGTCATTCAACACCTTGGCCACCGGCGCCAGGCCGTTGGTGGTGCAGGAGGCGGCGGAAACGATCGCCTCGCCCTTGTAGCTATCGTGGTTCACGCCATACACAAACATCGGTGTGTCGTCTTTCGAAGGCGCCGACTGCACCACTTTTTTGGCACCCGCGTCGATATGCTTCTGGCAGGTTTCCTTGGTCAGGAAGAAGCCGGTGCACTCGACCACAATATCCGCGCCCACTTCGTTCCATTTCAGGTTGGCCGGATCGCGCTCGGCCGTCAGGCGAATCTTTTTTCCGTTCACGATCAAATTGTTGCCTTCCACTTTGACGTCGCCATTGAAGCGACCGTGCACGGAATCATACTTCAACATGTAAGCGAGGTAATCCGGTTCCAGCAGATCGTTAATTGCGACGACCTCGATTTCCGGAAAATCCTTGGCTGCCGCACGGAACACCATGCGACCGATACGGCCGAAACCATTGATGCCAATTTTGATTGCCATGTCTTCTCTCCCTTTTTGTGTATCAATTAAAAAATCTGTGTCGCCTTAGAGCACGCTCTTGACGGCCTTCACGACGTTCTCGACAGTAAAGCCAAAGTGTTTGAACAATTCCGGTGCTGGGGCGGATTCGCCGAAGGTGTCCATGCCCACCACCGCACCATCCAGTCCGACATACTTGTACCAGCCGCCCGTGACGCCCGCTTCCACTGCAACGCGCTTCATGCCTTTCGGCAGGACGCTGTCTTTGTAGGACTGATCCTGCAAGTCGAACACGTTAGTCGAAGGCATCGACACGACGCGCACATTCACCCCTTCCGCAGCCAGTGCCGTCTGTGCCTTCATCGCCAGATCGACTTCAGATCCGGTGGCGATGATCACAGCCTGCGGCTTGCCCGCAGCTTCGGACAATACGTAACCCCCCTTGCGGATGTTGGCAATCTGCGCCGCATCGCGCTTCTGGAATGCCAGGTTCTGGCGGCTGAAGATCAGGCTGGACGGACCGTCATTGCGTTCCACCGCCGCCACCCATGCCGCTGCCGATTCGACCGTGTCACACGGACGCCAGACTTGCATGTTGGGGATGTAGCGCAGGGTGGCGGTCTGTTCGACCGGTTGGTGGGTCGGGCCGTCTTCGCCCAGCCCGATGGAGTCGTGGGTAAATACAAAGATCACGCGCTGCTTCATCAATGCCGACATACGCAGCGCGTTGCGCGCATATTCGGAGAACATGAGGAAGGTGCCGCCGAACGGCAGGAAGCCGCCGTGCAGTGCCATGCCATTCATGATGTGCGACATGCCGAATTCGCGCACACCGTAGCTGATGTAGTTGCCCGGCTTCTTGCCGCTGACGTGGTGCGCGCCCGTCCAGTTGGTCAGGTTGGAACCGGTCAGGTCGGCGGAGCCGCCGAGGAACTCTGGCAAAGCGGGTTGAAGGCCGTTGATCGCATTCTGCGAAGCCTTGCCCGTGGCGATGGTTTCCGCCTTCTCGTTGGTCTTGGCGATGAACTCGGCAGCATGGGCAGCCCAGTTGGCAGGCAACTGGTTGTTGATGCGGCGTTCGAATTCGGCGGCTTCTTTCGGGAAAGCTTTTTTGTACTCGGCGAACTTGTTGTTCCACAGCTTTTCCAGCCCTTCGCCTTTGGTGCGCGCATCCCAGGCTTCGTAAACGTGCGCGGGAATCTCGAACGGTGGATATTTCCAGCCGATGTGCTCGCGTGTCGCGGTGATTTCCGCGTCGCCCAGCGCCGCGCCGTGCACGTCATGGGTGCCTTCCTTGTTGGGAGAACCCGCGCCGATGATGGTCTTGCAACAGATCAGGGTCGGCCTGTCGGTCACCGCATGGGCAGCCTTGATTGCAGCATCGATCGCTTCGGGATCGTGTCCCTGGACATTGGCGATGACGTGCCAGCCGTAGGCTTCAAAACGCTTCGGCGTATCGTCGGTGTACCAACCGTCGATGTGACCATCGATAGAGATGTTGTTGTCGTCCCAGAATGCGGTCAGCTTGCCCAGACCCCAGGTGCCTGCCAGCGCGCAGGCTTCATGCGAAATCCCTTCCATCATGCAGCCGTCGCCCATGAACACATAGGTGTGGTGATTGACGATCTCGTGGCCGGGCTTGTTGAATTCATGGGCCAGCAGCTTTTCAGCCATGGCCATACCCACCGCATTGGTGATGCCCT
The DNA here is from genome assembly GCA_964442265.1 of uncultured Sideroxydans sp. Lineage (GTDB taxonomy): Bacteria > Pseudomonadota > Gammaproteobacteria > Burkholderiales > Gallionellaceae > Sideroxyarcus. Next base: position 24,722 of record CAYTZF010000140.1, on the reverse strand, counting down.
GGCCGAGCGGGCCGCCGGTAGTCTCGACACCGGGGGTGTAGCCGTACTCGGGGTGACCCGGCGTTTTGGAATGCATCTGGCGGAAACGCTTCAGTTCGTCCATCGGCAGGTCGTAGCCGGACAAATGCAGGAGCGCGTATACCAGCATGGAGCCGTGCCCGTTCGACATCATGAAGCGGTCGCGGTCGGGCCATTTCGGATTGGCGGGGTTGTGGCGCAGGTGGCGATTCCACAACACGTCGGCGATTTCTGCCATGCCCATCGGTGCACCCGGGTGGCCGGAATTGGCTTTCTGCACGGCGTCCATGGCCAGCGCGCGGATCGCGCCGGTAACGTCGTTGAATTTGGGTGGGGTGACGCTGCGCGCTCCTGACATTTTGACTCTCCTCCGGAAACTTGCGGGTGAATGGGCTACAACAATCTTTAAATTTTGAGCGCGGATTATGCACCACCCGCCCAGTGCAGGGCAAATCTGCCGGTTCGGGTACTATTTCCGGGCGCGCCGGTTTATCCCGGAAACGGCAGTTCAATCCGCGGATTGCGCAGATTTTCATGCAGCTATCAATGATTACAGCATCCCCCAAAGGGTGAGTGGGTCAACGTGGCAATTCTTTGCTTAATCTGCGGGAATCTGCGTAATCTGCGGACAACTGCTTTTTGTAGGTTTATTCAGCCCGCGTTTCTTTTCGGCGGTTTTATCCCGAGCTGTTTCAGCTTGCGGTACAGGTGGGTGCGCTCGATGCCTATCTTGTCCGCCAATCCGGACAGGTTGCCGGCCGCTGTGGCGAGGTGGTATTGCAGATACATCGCATCAAAATGCTCGCGCGCCTGCTTGAACGGAAGCTCCAGCGGCAGCTCGACCGTGATCCATCCGGCATGATTTTCGGTTGCCGTATTATCTGCGGTGGGTGGCGCGGCGGCGGCGCCGCACTGCAGCAATGTCTGCTCCACCGTGGCCAGCAATTTTTTCAGCGCGATCGGTTTTTCGAGAAAATCCGAAGCGCCGATCTTGGTCGCCTCGACTGCGGTTTCGATCGTGCCGTGACCCGACATCATCACCACTGGGGCGTCGAGCGCGCCTTCTGCCACCCATTCCTTCAGCAGGCTCAAGCCGTCGGTATCCGGCATCCAGATATCGAGCAGCACCAGATCCGGCGCATGTTTCATCTGCTCCCGCGCCTGCTGCGCGTTTTCGGCGAGCAGCACCCCGTAACCTTCATCGAACAGGATTTCGGACAGCAATTCGCGAATTCCCGCCTCGTCGTCCACCACCAGAATATTTTTTGTGGTCATGCGCTCTCCTCCGTTTTTATCTGCAACAGCGGCAACAGAATCGCGATCCGCGCGCCGCCCGACTGCGTGCTTTGGATCGATATGCTGCCGCCGTGCTCTTCGACGATCCTTTTGACGATGGGCAAACCCAAGCCGGTACCCTTGGGCTTGGTCGTGGCATACGGGTCGAATGCCTTGGCCAGAAAATGCTCCGGAAAGCCGCTGCCGTTATCGGTGACCGATAAGCACAGCATATCCTGCGGCGCATCCTCAGTGGCCAGAACGATCTGCGGGTCGGTTGCCTGCTGCAGCGCGTCATGGGCATTCTGCAGCAGGTTATGCACCACCTGGCGCAGGCGCGTGGCATCTCCCTCGATTCGCGCGCGCGACGCTTGCAGGCGCAGGGTGACCGGACTGCTGTTGGCCTCGTACAGCCCGGTGACTTCGCGCAGCAATGCGTGCAGATCGAGCGGCGCCAGTTGCGCTGCCGGCACCCGCGCATAGTCGGCAAAATCACTCACCATGCTTTTCATCGCCGCAACCTGGCTCACGATGGTCGCGGTGGCGCGCTGCAGCAGCTGCGCATCCTGCGGTTCCAGCTTGGCAGAGAGTTTGTGTTGCAAGCGCTCCGCGGAAAGCTGGATCGGTGTCAGCGGGTTCTTGATCTCGTGCGCCAGCCGCCGTGCCACCTCGCCCCAGGCCGCTTGGCGCTCGGCCTGGAGCAGATGGCTGATGTCGTCGAACACCAGCACATGACTATTCTGGCCGCCCGTGCCCAGGAGCGTGCCGCGCAACAGCAACACCTGTTCGCCGTTCTTGCTCATCCGTTCCACCTGGCGTTGCCAGACACTGCCCGAAGCGGTGGCGATGCCCTGCTGCACCGATTCGATGAAGGGGCGCAACAGGGGATGTGCCTGTGCCAGGGTTGGCAGGCTCTTCCCATTGAGCGCCTCTTCCCCGACTTCGAGGATGCGGCCGGCGCTGGCGTTGGCGGAGCGGATCACCGCCTGCGCGTCAACCACCAGCACCCCGGACGACAGGTGTGCCAGCACGCTTTCCAGGTGCGCCTTGGCGTCTGCCACCTGTTGCTGCTGCTCCTCGTTCAATTGTTTTGCGCTGGAGAGCTGGGCCGTCATCTGGTTGAACAGCACGGTCAGGCCGCCCAGTTCATCACGGCCGTACACCGGATAGTTACCGCTGAAATTTCCCTGGGCCACCGCGCGCGTGCCGGAGGCCAGCGCCGACAGGGGTGCGCTCAACCTGGCGCTAAAATAGAAGGCGGCAGACAACGCGCTCAATAAAACAATCAGCAACGACAGGGTGAGGGTGATCCCGAACAGGCGCTTGAGGCCGAGGCGGGAAAGGAAAAGTTGCTGGTAATCGCCATACACCGCGCGCACCACTTCGGCATCGCTCGCCATCTGCGCTGACACTGGCTGGGTAAACTGCAGCAGACGCGGGGTTTGCCAGCGCGACGAACGGATCGGCAGCAACACCTGCAAAATCAGCTGCTCGTTGGGCAACGCATCGATGCGGCGAAATTTTCCGTCCTGCCACGCCGTGTCGATGCTCTCCTTGAGCGGCCCGATTGTCGGGCGGGCATCGCCGGCATGGGCCAGCAAATTTCCCTTGCGGTCGAAAACCGCAGCCTTCTGGGTCAGACCTTCGGCGATGAAGCGGTTAAGGGTTGCGGCATGGCGGCGCGGATCCTGTTCCGCCAAAATAAGGGCAACGAAGCGGCCTTTTTTCTCCAGCTCATCCAACCCGTTTTCCAGCGTGCTTCGGGCCAGATTGAGGCCGCCTTCCAGTGCCTTTTCCACCCGCACGTCGAACCATGACTCGATGCTTTTTTGCAGGAACTGCACCGACACCGCATACACCAGCAACCCGGGCAGCACCGCAATCAGGGAAAAAAAAGCGGCCAGTCGCAAGGTCAGCTTTGCGCCATACACCCGCCGTTTCAGTTTTCCGTACAACTGCCAAATCTGGTACAGCACCAGCAGCAGCAGCCCCAGCGCCAGGCTGCCGGTCAGGCCGAGCAAGGCCGCATAGTTTTGCGAGTAAAGCTCGGTATTGCCGCTCGCGCTGGCCAGCAGGTAGAGCAGCAGAACGCCGGTCAGCGCCGAAAACAGAACCAGATATTTCATGGCCGCCCCGTTTCTGCCGGCGCTTCGGTTTTGATTTCCCAGTGAAACTCGGCGGAACTGACACTCCATTGATCATTGGTCATGGCATTGATTTGCAGCGGCTTGGGCAACTGATCGATATCCAGGCGCATCAAGACCTTGGCGCCCACCCGGCTGCCTTTTTTGACCAGACGCGAGAAATAACCATCGCCCGAATGGTCCAGCAGTGCCGTGTCGATTGGCGGGGTGGACTGGCGACCAAGCAGATGCAGTGCTTCCGGCAGGGTGGCGAAGCTTTGATACAAACCGCCGCTGCTGATGCGAAATTGCCGGGTCAGGGAATTAAATGACAGTTTGCTGGTTTTTTTCTGCACGAAGATGTCGCTGTCGGGCCAATACCAGCGGGTGCGATGCAAGGAAAGCTCGCTGACAAAATACAGGGTGACATTGTGGCGCAGTGCATCCTCCACCTGGGGCGGGAGATTGATCTCAAAATTGGCCGAGACCACGTAGCCATCGTGCGTCAGCCGGGCTTCCGCTTTTTCGATATTGATGCCGTCGGCGAAAACGGCGCTGGCCCAGAAAAGCAGCAGCGCCAGCCAGCCCAGGCGGAAATCAGTTTTTTTTGTGCAGCAGGGCATAAAAAAATCCGTCATGGCGGGGGTCCGGCAACAATTGTCCGGCCGCGTGCCCAATCCCGTCCAGGGTGATTTCCCCGCGCCCGGCATCGGCCCGGGTTTGCAGGAATTGATCGATCACCATTTGGTTTTCGCGGGCGAAAATCGAGCAGGTCGCGTACAGCATCGTCCCGCCGGGCGCGAGCAGCGGCCACAGCGCCTGCACAATCTGCAATTGCCGGCGCGCAAATTCCTCGATGTCGGCCGGGCGGCGCAACCACTTGATGTCGGGATGGCGGCGCACCACTCCGGAAGCGGAGCATGGCACATCGGCCAGGATGCGCTGGAACGGTTTGCCATCCCACCAGGTTCGCGGGTTGACCGCATCGCCGCACACCAGATCGGCCTGCAGCGCGAGGCGCTCCAGGTTCTGTTGCACCCGCTGCAAACGTCCCGCATCCTTGTCCAGCGCCACCAATTCGATATCGGCACGCTCCAGCAGGTGCGCGGCCTTGCCGCCCGGCGCGGCGCAGGCATCCAGCACGCGCATCCCGTCGCGCACGTCCAGCAGGCCGGCGGCGCACTGGGCCCCGGCATCCTGCACCGACACCCTGCCACCGGCAAAATGCGGCAGACGCTCAACCGCCACCGGTTGCGCCAGGATCAGGGCATCGCTGGCTAGCCGGGTCGCGTCCATTCCCTCGCGTGCCAACGCCTCCAAATACTGTGTCGCCGTCCCCTGCCGGACATTCACCCGCAAGGTCATCGGCGGATGCCGGTTGCCTGCTTCGAGAATCGCCCCGGCGCGGGTGCCGTATTGATCTTGTAACTGACTGACCCACCAGCGCGGATAGGCATGGCGGGTCGCCGGATCGGCATCCGCCTGCTGGCGCAATGGGACGCGCTGGCGCAAAAAGTTGCGCAACACCGCATTCACCAGGGTGGCGGTTGCCGGGTTGTGGCGCTTGGCGGCGCGCACCGCCTGGTCGACGACGGCATGTTCCGCACTTTTGCTATATTCGAGCTGGTACAGAGCCACCGCCATCAGATATCCCAAATGCGGCTCGCGCAACGGCCTTGTCAGCAGGCGATCGAGGAAAAACTGCAGACGGGCGAAATAGCGCACTGTGCCGTAGGCCAGGTCCTGCAGGGCGCCGCGCTGTTGCGGGGTGAATTCCGCATGCGCCCGCAACACCTCCTGTAACGCATGGTCCAGGTTGCCGCCATCCATCACCCGCTTCACCAATTGGGCGGCTTCAGTCTGGATCAGGTTCATGCCGCGCCCTTGCCAAAACGGTTGCCGGCGCTCAGCTCAAATCCCTGCACGAACTGCGCTGCGGGCAAGGGTTTGCCGCCGGGCTTTTGCAGGATTTCCAGCCACAGCGAGCCTTCGGCGCAGGCCACTTCGATTCCGCTCTTGTCCATGCCCAGCACAGTGCCGGGGATTCCCTTGCCGCTGCCGCGGTGCGCGCGCCATATTTTGATTACCGTTCCGTTCAGTTCGCCGCAGGCGACCGGAAAGGGATTGTAGGCGCGCACCGCGCGTTCCAATTCGGCCGCGGAGCGGTTCCAGTCCAGCCAGGCTTCCGCCTTGCTCAATTTGGCCGCGTAGCTGGTTTTGCTTTCATCCTGCGGTTGCGCTCTCAGGCTGCCGTTTGCCAGCTGCGGCAGCGCTTGCACGATGCAGGCGGCACCGAGGCTGGCGAGTTTGTCGTGCAAGGTTTGCGCGTTGTCTTCACTACCGATCGGGCATGCTTGCTGCAACAGGATGTCGCCCGTATCAAGCCCGGCATCCATCTGCATGATGGTAATTCCGGTCTGCCCGTCAGCCGCCAGGATGGCGCGCTGGATGGGTGCCGCGCCGCGCCAGCGCGGCAGCAATGAGGCGTGGATGTTGAGACAACCATGGCGCGGGAGCTGCAATACCGCCGGGGGTAAAATCAAGCCGTAGGCGGCCACCACCATCACGTCCGGTTGGAGCGCGCGCAATTCCTGCTGAATCGCTTCGCCTTTCAGGCTGTCCGGCTGCATCACGGGGATGCCGTGCTGTTGTGCCAGACGCTTTACCGGGCTGGCGCCGAGCTGCATGCCGCGTCCCGAGCGTCGATCCGGCTGGGTCAACACGCCAATCAGCCGATGTTCGCTCTGCAGCAATGCCGCCAGGGCGGCGGCGGCGAAATCCGGGGTTCCGGCAAACAGGATATTCACGTTCGCCTGCTACAGGGTTTCGCGCCGCTGTTTTTTCAGCTTGGCGCGAATGCGGGTTTGTTTGAGATGCGAGAGATGTTCGACAAACACGTGCCCCTGCAGATGATCCATCTCGTGCTGGACGCAAACCGCGAGCAAACCTTCGGCTTGCAGGGTGAACGGCTGGCCCTGCTGATTCAGGGCGCGCACCGTCACGCGCGCCGCGCGCCTGACTTTTTCATAGATTCCCGGCACCGAAAGACAGCCCTCCTCCCCCTCCTCCTCGCCGCTTTGCGCCAGCAATTCTGGATTGATGAATACTTTCAGATCATCATGCGTCTCGGAGATATCCATGACAATCACGCGCAGATGCACATCCACCTGGGTCGCCGCCAGCCCGATTCCCGGTGCCGCATACATGGTTTCGGCCATATCCCGCACCAGACGGCGCGTTTCGTCGTTCACCTGCGTAACCGCCCGGGCAACTTTGTGTAGCCTCGGGTCGGGATATTGAAGTATTGGTAGTAGAGCCATAATTGCTTGCCAACTGAATAGACTAGATGCAGAATTTAAACCGGCGCAACAAGTTTGTGCCGCATTCCTTTACTTTGCTGGGGTTTTCCATGCGTAAGATTATATCGCTGATTTGCCTGCTGTTGCCCATCCTCGCCTCTGCCGATGTCGTGCAAATTCGCGAAGATGCGCCGGATCGTTATGTGGTGGTTAAGGGAGATACGCTGTGGGATATCTCCGCACGGTTCTTTATGACACCGTGGAAGTGGCCGGAAATTTGGGCACTGAACAAAGAGCAAATCAAGGACCCGCACTGGATCTATCCGGGCGATGTGGTCTATCTTGATCGCGCTACCGGCCAGCTGGTGGTGAATCAACCGGTATCCGCTGTACAAGCGGTGACGCCATCGGAATTGGTCAAGCTTCAGCCCAGGGTGCGGGTACTGGCCAAAAACAGCGAGGCCATTCCGGCAATCCCGCTGAATGTGGTCGGTCCTTTTCTGCGGCGCCCGCTGGTGATCGAGGAAGAGGAATTGGCGCGGGCGCCAAAGCTGGTTGGCACCTATGAACAGCGCACCCTGTTGTCCGCCGATGATGTGGCTTATGTGCAAAACCTGCCCTCCGACCAGGGCTTGTTGTGGCAGGTCTATCGGCCCAACGTGAAATTCGCCGATCCTGATACGGGTGAAGCGCTGGGGCAGGAAGTTCTGTATCTGGGCGATGCCGAGGTGGAAAAATTTGCCGACCCCAGCACCCTGCGCATCACCCACGCCGTTCTGGAGATCAACAAAGGCGACTTTTTCGCCCAGGCCGCGGCGGGCTATTCCACCGATTTCTATCCCCGTGCGCCCGATGCGCAGATCAGCGCAAAGGTCATTTCAATCTATGGCGGGGTGCAACAGGCCGGCCAATACTCGGTCATCACCCTCAACAAAGGCAGGCGCGATGGCATCGAAACCGGTCACGTGCTGGCCTTGTACCAAAAGGGCGAAACCCTCAAAACCAAGGGCCTGTTCACCCCCAATGTAAAATTGCCGGATGTGCGCTACGGTCTGGCCATGGTATTCCGTGTGTTCAACAAAGTCTCTTATGCACTGGTGCTCGAGACCAAATTGCCGGTGCAAATTCTGGACAGCGCGCGCAATCCCGAATAAATGGCGCTTGACCCCGGACTGGCGGACTGGCTTCGGCTTGCCCTGATTCCCGGTCTGGGCGGAGAGGGGCTGCGCAAACTGTTGCTCGCCTTTGGTTCTCCCGCTACGGTTCTGCAACAATCCCAGTCGTCGCTGACCCAATATGTGCGCCAACCGGTGGCGCGCGCGATTCTTGCCGGTTTGGATGAAACACACCTGGTGACAGCGGCAGACTGGCTTGCCGACCCGCTGAACCGGATCGTCACGGTGGCCGATGCGGCTTACCCGCAAGCCCTGCTCAATACTGCCGACCCGCCGCTGTTGCTGTATGTCAAAGGCCGGGTCGAACTGCTCAATACGCCCGCTCTCGCCGTCGTCGGCAGCCGCAACGCAACCGTCCAGGGGCTGCGTGATGCCGAGGCTTTTGCCCAATCCGCCGCCGAAAGCGGTCTTTGTGTGGTCAGCGGGTTGGCACAAGGGATTGATGCCGCCGCCCACCGGGGCGCGCTGCGCGGGAAAGGACGCACCATTGCGGTGGTCGGCACCGGCATGGACAAGATTTATCCGGCATCCAACCGCGAGCTGGCCCATCAACTGGCGCAAGACGGCTGCATCATTTCCGAATTTGCCCTTGGTACGCCGCCCCTCCCCGCCAATTTTCCCCGCCGCAACCGGATTATCAGCGGACTCAGTCTGGGCTGTCTGGTGGTAGAGGCGGGACTGCAAAGCGGCTCGCTGATTACCGCGCGCATGGCGCTGGAACAAGGCAGGGAAGTGTTTGCCATCCCCGGCTCAATCCATTCGCCGCAAGCCAAGGGTTGCCACAGTCTGATCAAGCAGGGTGCCAAACTGGTTGAGCGCGCGCAGGATATTCTGGAAGAACTGGGATACCTGTTCAAAGCGGGGTCCGCTGCCGCCGCGCCCGACCATCCCTTGTTTCAACATTTGGGATTCGATCCGGTCGATGCGGAGACACTGGCGCAGCGCAGCGGCTTGACGATAGCGGAGCTATCCGCCATCCTGTTGCAACTTGAGCTGGACGGGGCTGTTGCCCCGATGCCCGGCGGCCGCTATCAACGAATCACCTGATTTTTTCCTATGTTCGACATTTTGATCTATCTATTCGAGAGCTATTTTGATGCGGAGAATTATCCCGAATCGGACCGCCTTTCGGCCAAACTGAGCGCTGCCGGTTTCGAGGACGACGATATCCATCAGGCGCTGGCCTGGCTGTCCGGTTTGCGCGATTTATCCGCCGCCTCGTACCCGCCCGGCATCAACCAAAGCGGGTTGCGCTGCTATACAAGTTTTGAAGAAGACCTGATCAGCGCTGAAGGTTTGCGCTTCATCGCCTTCTGGGAACACAATAAGATCATCACCCCGATCGAGCGCGAGATGATCATCGACCGCATCATGGCCCTGGGGCGCGACAAGCTGGCTTTGGACAAGGTCAAGCTGATCGCCCTGATGGTGCTTTGGAACCAGCACGATGATCTTGATCCGCTGCTGATCGAGGATCTGCTCACCCCTGCCGACGCCACCCAGCTTCACTAAAATTTCATGCCAAAAAACCTGCTGATCGTCGAGTCGCCCGCCAAGGCGAAGACGTTAAAAAAATATCTGGGCAAAGATTTTGAAGTGCTGGCCTCCTACGGTCACGTGCGCGACCTGGTGCCCAAGAACGGCGCGGTTGATGTCGATCACGGATACGCGATGAATTACGAGACGATTGCGCGCAACGCCAAACACGTCGACGCGATTGCCAAGGCAGCCGCAGCCGCAGACACCATCCTGCTCGCGCCCGACCCCGACCGGGAAGGCGAGGCCATCGCCTGGCATATTTCGGAATTGCTAAAAGGCAAGCGCGCACTCAAAGGCAAGACCATGAAGCGCGTGGTGTTCTACGAGATCACCCAATCGGCCGTGCAGGATGCCGTCGCCCACCCGCGCGAGATCGCCATGCCGCTGGTTAACGCGCAACAGGCGCGGCGCGCGCTGGATTATCTGGTTGGCTTCAATTTGTCGCCGTTGCTGTGGCGCAAGATCCGCCCGGGCCTGTCGGCGGGCCGCGTGCAAAGTCCCGCTTTGCGCCTGATCGTCGAGCGCGAACTGGAAATCGAGAAGTTCAACAGCCGCGAATACTGGTCGGTGCATCTGGACACGCAAAAAAACAGCACCCCGTTCAAGGCCAAGCTGTTCCAGTTCCAGGGCAAAAAACTGGAGCAACTGAGCATTGGCAGCCAGGTTGAATACGACGCCATCCACGCCAAACTGGCCGCCGCCAAGCTGCCGCCAAAAGTGGTGCGCGTGGAGAAGAAAGGCAAGCAACGTAGCCCCGCCGCGCCGTTCACCACCTCCACTTTGCAACAGGAAGCGGTGCGCAAACTGGGGATGACCTCAGACCGCACCATGCGCACCGCGCAATCGCTGTACGAAGGGTCGGACATCGGCGGCCAGACCACCGGATTGATCACCTACATGCGTACCGATTCGCTCAACCTCGCCAACGAAGCGGTCGCCGAGATTCGCGGCTACATCAAGGATAACTTCGCCGCCGATTACCTCCCGGCCAAGCAGCCGCTGTACAAGAGTAAAGCCAAGAACGCGCAGGAAGCGCACGAAGCGATCCGCCCGACCTCGATTGCGCGCACGCCAGACAGTCTGCGCGGTCACCTCAATATCGACCAGATGCGCCTGTACGAGATGATCTGGAAACGCACACTCGCCTCACAAATGTCACCGGCGCGCTTCGACACCGTCAGCGTTGATATTCGTCTCTCCAGCGACGACACCCTGTTCCGTGCCAGCGGCCAGACCCTGGTATTTCCCGGCTTCATCGGCGTGTATATGGAAGATGTGGACGATGCCGAGGAAGAAGACAGCGCCAGGTTGCCGCCGCTGGCCGAAGGCGATGTGCTGCCCGTGGACAAACTCTACGGTGAACAACACTTCACCCAGCCGCCGCCGCGTTTTTCGGAAGCCAGCCTGGTCAAATCCCTGGAAGAATACGGCATCGGTCGCCCCTCCACCTACGCCACCATTATTTCCACCCTGCAGGCGCGCGAATACGCCACGCTCGACAAGAAACGTTTCGTGCCCACCGATGTCGGGCGTGTGGTCATCAAGTTCCTCACCGAACACTTCACCCGCTATGTTAATTACGGTTTTACCGCCAACCTCGAAGACGAACTGGATGAAGTCTCCGAAGGAAAGCGCGACTGGATCCCGGTTCTGGATGAATTCTGGAAAGGCTTCAACCAGCTTATCGTTGACAAGAAAGACGTTGATCGTCCCGGCACCGAGATTCTGGAAGAAGCTTGTCCCAAGTGCGGCAAACCGCTGTCGAAACGCCTTGGCAAGCGCGGCAGTTTCATCGGCTGCACCGCTTATCCGGAATGCGGTTACACCCGCAGTTTGAGCGGAGAAGAAGAACCCGGCGAAGCGCGCAAGGAATTGGGCGCACATCCGGAAACCGGGCAACAAGTCCTGTTGTTGCGCGGCCCCTACGGCCCCTATGTGCAACTCGGCGAAGTGATGGAAGGGGAAAAAACCAAACCGAAACGTGTGTCCTGGCCCAAAGAGCTGCCGCTGGAACAAGCCGATTTAGCCCACGCGCTGAAACTGCTCTCGCTACCGCGCGACCTGGGCCCGCACCCCGAGACAGGCAAAAAAGTCATCGTCAACATCGGTCGTTTCGGCCCCTACATCGGCCATGACGGCAAGTTCAAATCCATTCCGCGCAGCGACAGCATCTTCGACATCGGGCTCGAACGCGCGGTAGAACTGCTGGCACAGGCGAGAACCGGCGGCGCCACCGTCCTGCGCACACTGGGCGAACACCCGGACGACCACGCACCCGTCGAAATCTGCAGCGGCCGCTATGGCCCCTATGCCCGCCACGGCAGGGTCAACGCCACTCTGCCAAAGGAAATGGCGCCGGAAGCGGTGACTCTGGAAGAAGCGCTGGAACTGATTGCCGCCAAAGCGGCCAAGGGCGGAAACGGAAAAACCAGGACCGCCAGAAAACCGGCGGCAAAGAAAACGGCGGCTAAAAAGACCCCCAAGACGGCGACGACCAAAGCCAAACCAACCGCGGCGAAGGCAACGACCGGTAAAAAAGCGGCTGCCAGGAAAACAACCGCCAAGAAAAAAACTTAGGACTTATCCAACTCCGACAGGCTACGTTTCGAGTTCAATAAAAGTTACCCAACTTGCCCCATTTCTTCCATTCAATTTCTTTCTCGTGGTTGGCATTCGCTTACCAGCAAAGGCCGGGTAACTGTCCATTTGCTTGTTTCCGGACATTGGCGCCAGTGATTTTTTCTCGTTGAGAAGAGCGCAGTCCACCTTCGGGCTCTGTTTGCAAACCAAGCCTTTCAATTTTCTAAAGCTGCAAGGCTCCGTGCAGGGTTAACTCAGCCGTGCGTATTCCCCCGGGTTTCACCCCACGGCGCAACTTTGAACAATAGCAGCATCCCCGGCAGCGCTAGCAAAGCGCACAGCAGGAAAAACATCGTCCACCCCATACTTTCCACCAGCCAACCCGTTGCGGCATTGGCGAAGGTACGCGGGATCGCCATCAGGCTGGTGAATAGCGCGAACTGGGTGGCGGTGTAGGCGGGGTGGGTGGTGCGGGCGATGAAGGCGACGAAGGCGACGGTGCCGAGGCCGACACCCAGGGCTTCAAGCCCGATGACGATGGCGAGTTGCGCGCGCTCGGCGACGCCGATGACATCGAAGTGTCCGAACGAGGCCAGCCAGGCGAAGCCGAAGATGGACACCACCTGCACCACGCCGAACAGCCACAGCGCGCGGTTGATGCCGATCTTTACCATCCACAGTCCGCCCAGCATGCCGCCGATGATGGAGGGCCACAGGCCGGCGTTCTTGGCGATGAGGCCGATGTCGGTCTTGGAGAATCCCATATCGAGATAGAACGGCGTTGCCAGCGCGGTGCACATGCTGTCGCCCAATTTGTAGAACAGCAGGAAGGCCAGCACCAGCAACGCGCTGTTCCAGCCTTTGCGGGTGATGAACTCGTGGAACGGTTCCACCACGGCCTCGCGCAATGTCTTGGGCGGCGAGGCGCGGTGAGGTTCGCTCACCATCAGGGTCATGGCGATGCCGGGCAGCATGAACAGCGCGGTGAGGATGAACACCGTGCTCCACGGCAGGAAGTCGGCCAGGATCAGCGAGAGCGAACCGGGCACCAGCCCGGCGATGCGGTAGGCGTTGACGTGGATGGCGTTGCCCAGACCGAGTTCGACGTCGCTCAACAATTCGCGCCGATAGGCGTCGAGCACGATGTCCTGTGTCGCGCTTAATACGGCGAGCAGCGTGGCGATCCACGCAATGGCGACCAGATCGCTGCTCGGCGAAAACCCGCCCATCGCGGCAATGGTCACCAGCAGGCCGATCTGGGTCAGCAGCATCCAGCCGCGCCGGCGCCCCAGCAGCGGCACCACGTAGCGGTCGAGGAAAGGCGACCAGAGAAATTTCCAGGTGTAGGGAAACTGGATCAGCGCAAACAATCCGATGGTCTTGAGATCGACGTGCTCGGTGCGTAACCAGGCCGGCACCAGATTGAACAGGAGGAATAGCGGCAGACCCGAGGCGAAGCCGGTGAACACGCAGATCAGCATGCGGCGGGTGAAGAGTTGTTGCCAGACGGTCATGTAAAGCCCTCAAATGATCGGACCATGCTGGTCCGTCTGCATGATCGTAAATGATGAATTGTGGTGGGATGGTTGTTTATGGTTTGCCGCCCAGGCGGTTTAGCAGCTTGTCGTGGATGCCGCCAAACCCGCCGTTGCTCATCACCAGAATCTGGTCGCCCGATTCAGCGCTGCCAGCGATTGCCTCGATCAGTTCGTTGAGGTCATCTTTCACCACCGCTTTGCCGCCCAGCGGCGCGAGTGCGCTACGCGCATCCCAGCCGAGATTGTCGGCATAGCAAAAGGTCATATCTGCATTTTTCAGGCTATCGGGCAACGCAGCTTTCATCACGCCCAGTTTCATGGTGTTGGAGCGCGGCTCCAGTACGGCGAGGATCCGCGCGCTACCGACCTTGTGCCGCAGTCCGGCGACGGTGGTGGCGATGGCCGTGGGGTGGTGGGCGAAATCGTCATACACGGTGATGCCGTTGACCCGGCCTTTCACTTCCATGCGGCGCTTGACGTTTTTGAATTCGGCCAGTGCCGCCAGGCCTTGCGCGACCGGAACACCGGCATGGCGCGCGGCGGCGAGTGCGGCGAGGGCGTTCAGACGGTTGTGTTCGCCCAGAAGCTCCCAGTGCAGGGTGCCTCGCGTCCTGCGGTTCAGCGACACCACATCCCGCGCGTCGATATTCCAGCCGTCATCTGTGCCAAACTTTTCCACCGGCGTCCAGCAGCCGCGCTGTATCACGCGCTGCAACGATTCCTCGCGTCCGTTGCACACCACCAACCCGTTGCCGGGTACGCTGCGCACCAGATGGTGGAACTGGGTTTCGATCGCGGCGAGGTCGGGAAAAATGTCGGCGTGGTCGAATTCAAGGTTGTTCAGGATGGCTGTGCGCGGACGGTAGTGCACGAACTTGGAGCGCTTGTCGAAGAAGGCGGTGTCGTACTCGTCGGCTTCGATGACAAAGAAAGGCGAGTCGGTGATGCGCGCCGAGATGCCAAAGTTCTGCGGCACGCCGCCGATGAGGAAGCCGGGATTCAAGCCCGCATATTCCAATATCCACGCCAGCATCGAAGAGGTCGTGGTCTTGCCGTGCGTGCCCGCCACGCCCAGCACCCACTTGTCGCGCAACAGGGTATCGGCCAGCCACTGCGGACCGGAAACATAAGGCAGATTGCGATTGAGGATTTCTTCCATCAGCGGATTGCCGCGCGATACCACGTTGCCGATGACGAACACATCGGGTTTGAGTTCAAGCTGGTCCACGCCCCAACCCTCGATCAACCCGATGCCTTGGGCTTCAAGTTGCGTGCTCATCGGCGGGTAGACGTTGGCATCGCAGCCGGTGACGCGGTAGCCCGCCTGTTTGGCAACGGCGGCAATGCCGCCCATGAAGGTGCCGCAGATGCCAAGGATGTGGATGTGTTTTTGCATGCTTAAAATCCCAACAAAACAAACTCACCGCAGAGACACAGAGAAAAGCAAAACTGTTTTCGGGTTGGCCTTCATCTGTGTCTCTGTGGTGCAAGGTTTACGTCCTGAAATAAAATACACCGCCCCCATCAGGCACAACCCTGCCCACAGAAATCCAGCGTCGCCGGCTGGTTCATGTAGATGACCGCGAATGGCACGAAGAGGGTCGGCGTAATAATTTCCTGCAATATCTTCAGTTGCCCGAGGCTCAACTGCGTGTAACCGATGCGATTGGCCGGCACCTGAATCAGGTACTCGAACAGCGCAATGCCCCAGCTCACCAGCGCCGCCACATACCAGGCAAAGGTCATGAACAGATTCGACACGGCCAGCATTAGCACGGTGATCAGGAGCGGATTGGAGATCAAGTTCATTTTGCGGCACAACAGGGCAGGTGACGGCGCGCATTGTGGCGCAATTGCCTGCCGCCGACCAGCGCCGCCGGCGGGTATAATCCCGCGCCATGCTTGCCCCGAAACTTTCCCTCACGCGCGCGCGTGCCTAACGACACTCATGGACCTCATTCTCCTGCTCAAAGCCGCTTTCCTCGGTACGGTCGAAGGTCTGACCGAATTTCTGCCCATTTCTTCCACCGGCCATCTGATTATTTTGGGTGACCTTATCGGCTACAACGACGAAACCAGCAAGGTGTTCAAGATCGTGATTCAGCTCGGCGCGATCCTGGCGGTGTGCTGGGACTACCGCGCGCGCCTGGGGAAAATGCTGCGCGGCCTCGGCAGCGAACCGGTGGAGCAACGCTTTGCCTCGTTGCTGATCATTGCCTTCCTGCCGGCGGCGGTGTTGGGGCTGATGTTCCACTCCGCCATCAAAGCCTATCTGTTCAATCCGCTCACGGTCGCCACCGCGCTGATCGCGGGCGGCTTCATCATCCTGTATGTGGAGCGGCGCGCCTACCATCCGCGCATCAATTCGATCGACGAGATGCGCTGGCCGGATGCGCTCAAGGTGGGATTCGCGCAGGCACTGGCGATGATTCCCGGCACCTCGCGCTCCGGTGCGACCATCATGGGCGGATTGATTTTTGGGCTGAGCCGCAAGACGGCGGCCGAGTTTTCCTTCTTCCTCGCCATCCCCACCATGTTCGGCGCGACGGCTTACGACCTGTACAAAAATTGGACTTTGCTCAAGCTGGAAGACCTGCCGGTGTTTGCGGTCGGCTTCGTCGCCGCGTTCATTGCCGGTATGTGGGCGGTGAAAACATTCATCCGCTTTATTTCCAACCACACATTTGCGGTGTTCGCCTGGTACCGCATTGTGTTCGGGTTGGTGGTGCTGGCCAGCGCTTACACCGGACTGGTGAACTGGACGCCGGCCTAGCGTCAAAACTTTAGCTTTGTTCCCACGGCAGCCCGGCCGCGCGCCAGCCGTTGAGGAGGTTGCGCTGGTTTTCCGGGCTCTTGTCTCCCTCGAACCCTTCCAGGATGTTGAAGCAATCGGTGTAACCGGCCTGTGTTGCCAGGATGGCGGCGCTGTGCGAACGCTGGCCGCTGCGGCAGAGAAACAGCACCAGCGCTTCCTTGTCCACTTGCTGTTCCAGCGCCGCCATGAAATTCGGATTCGGCTTCATCGCGGGGTAACTCATCCATTCGATCTCGGCCGCGCCTGGCACTCGCCCGACCCAGTCGATTTCGGCACGGGTGCGCACATCCACCAGCTTCGCGCCTGGCGCGGATTGCCAGATTTCGTAGGCTTCTTCCGGGGTGATTGCGCCTTCATACGGCAGATTCAGCTCCTTGGCGCGTTGTTGTGCGGTTTTCAAAATATCGGTGATTTTTCCCATTTTCCAGTGACCCGTGATTAATCTTTTAGTTGTGCGGTGCTATCCTGCGCACCCGTTCCAATACTATCCCATCAACGATGAAAAATCACACGCACGCTGTCGCGCTTGATCGCTCCGCCGCGTTTGAACCGGCGCACCCCGCCCGTTTTGCCGCCGCGCGCAAAAGCACGTGGGTGAGCATTCTGATCAATCTGCTGCTGTCCATTTTCCAGGTCACGGCCGGTTTCTTCGGCAAGTCGCAATCGCTGATGGCCGATGGCATGCATTCCTTCGCCGACCTGATTTCCGATGTGCTGGTGCTGTTCGCCAACCGCCACGGCAACAAACATGCGGATGCCAATCATCCCTATGGTCATGCGCGCATCGAGACGGCCGCATCGCTGATTTTGGGTGCCAGTCTGGCCGCGCTCGGGGTCGGCCTGCTGATCGCCACCGGACTGCGCTTGCAGCATCCGGAGCAAATCCATGCGGTCCATCCCTACACCCTGTGGGTCGCCATCATCGCGCTTGTGGCCAAGGAAGGCATGTTCCGTTACATGCTGGCGGTGGCGAAACGGGTGCGCTCGCAGATGCTGGTGGCGAACGCCTGGCATGCGCGCTCGGATGCGGCCTCCTCCCTCGTGGTCATCGTCGGCATCATCGGCAATCTGATGGGTTATACCTTCCTCGATCTGGTCGCGGCCGGTGTGGTCGGTGTGATGATCGCCTGGATGGGCATCCAGTTTGCGCGCGATGCGCTGCTGGAGCTGGTGGATACGGGCTTGGACGAAGAGGAAGTGCGCGCCATCCGCAACACGCTGAAAGCGGTGCCCGGGGTGATGGGGCTGCATGAGCTGCGCACGCGCAAGATGGCCGACAACGCGCTGGTCGACGCGCACATCATCGTCGATCCGCGCATCAGCGTGTCGGAAGGGCATTACATCGCCGAGGCGGCGCGCAGTGCGGTGCTGCAACATCATCACGTGATGGATGTGATGGTGCATATCGACCCGGAAGACGACATGCGGGCGAAACCCAACGCGCGCTTGCCGCAACGCCATTTGCTGCTGGCCCATCTGTACAAGCGCCTCGGGTACGAATTGCCCGAATCGACTCACATTTTGCTGCATTATCTCGACGGCAAAGTGGAAGCGGATATCTTGCTGGATGCCGATCTCGACCCGGCCCGGCTACAGGAACAATGCGCGTCTATCACGGCAGACGATGCTTACTTTCGCCGTCTCACCCTGTATCGGGGAATTGCACCAAGTTAGTGCGCCGAATGGGATTTCCGCCCCTTTTTTGGGCATGTGCCGCGCCGCGATGCGGCGGCAAATATGGCACAATGCCAAACCTGCAAGGCGCCGCCGCTGGCATGGTTCCTGCTGATGATGTGTGGCGCTTCAAGTTTCAACCGTTTTAAACTTTTTTTAAATTGTTTTATTTCTTCTGGGAGAAAGAGTATGGCCAAGACTGCCGCCGATGTTCTGAACATCATCAAGGAACAAGGCATCAAATTCGTTGATCTGCGTTTTACCGATACCCGTGGCAAGGAACAGCACGTTGGCGTGCCGGTCAGCGCCGTGGATGCAAGCAAGTTCGAAGAGGGTCATGCCTTTGACGGCTCCTCCATTGCCGGCTGGAAAGGCATTCAGGCTTCCGACATGCTGCTGATGCCGGATCCCGACTCCGCCTATGTTGACCCGTTCTTTGAAGAGCCCACGCTGGTGATGACTTGCGATGTGGTCGAGCCGACCGACGGCAAGGGCTATGACCGCGACCCGCGCTCCATCGCCAAACGCGCCGAAGCCTATCTGAAGTCCACCGGCATCGGCGACACCGCCTTCTTCGGCCCGGAACCCGAATTCTTCATTTTTGATTCGGTGCAGTGGCACGTGGATATGTCGGGCTGCTCGCTCAAGATCAACTCGGAAGAGGCGGCCTGGTCAACCGGCGAGAGTTTTGAAGGTGGCAATACCGGCCACCGTCCGATGGTCAAGGGCGGCTATTTCCCCGTTCCCCCGGTGGACAGCCTGAACGACATCCGCGCCGCGATGTGTCTCGCGCTGGAAGAGATCGGCATCCCGGTCGAAGTGCATCACCATGAAGTGGCGACCGCCGGCCAATGCGAACTGGGAACCAAATTTGCCGCCCTGGTCAAGCGCGCTGACTGGACCCAAGTCTTGAAATATGTGGTGCAAAACGTGGCCCACCAATACGGCAAGACCGCCACCTTTATGCCCAAGCCGATCGTCGGCGACAACGGCTCCGGCATGCACGTGCACCAGTCGATTTGGAAAGACGGCAAGAACACCTTTGCCGGCAACGGCTATGCCGGCCTGTCCGAGACCGCGCTGTTCTATATTGGCGGCATCATCAAGCACGCCAAGGCACTGAACGCGCTCACCAACCCGAGCACCAACTCGTACAAGCGTCTGGTCCCGCACTATGAAGCGCCGGTGAAGATGGCCTACTCGGCCAAAAACCGCTCGGCCTCCATCCGCATCCCGCACGTGGCCAGCGACAAGGCGCGCCGCATCGAAACCCGCTTCCCGGATCCGACCGCGAACCCGTATCTGTGTTTCTCCGCGTTGCTGATGGCCGGTCTGGACGGCATCCAGAACAAGATCCACCCCGGCGATCCGGCCGACAAGAACCTGTATGACCTGCCGCCGGAAGAAGATGCCAAGATTCCAACCGTGTGTGCTTCGCTGGATGAAGCGCTGGCCGCGCTGGACAAGGATCGCGAGTTCCTGACCCGTGGCGGCGTGTTCTCCAGTGACTTCCTCGATGCCTTTATCGAGCTGAAGATGGACGAGGTGAACAAGATTCGCATGACCACCCATCCGGTCGAGTTCGACATGTACTACAGCCTCTGATGTTTTGAAGTGAGGCAAAAAGAAACGGCGCCGCAAGGGCGCCGTTTCTTTTTGCCGTTTGTCAGCACCGTACACCTAACCTATACTTGCTCCCGTCCCATTTCGAGAAACCACCATGAAGCGATTGCGCGCGACGATTTTGTGCGGTGCCCTGGCATTAAGCGGCTTTGTTCAGGCGGAAATCTACAAGCACGTGGACAAGGACGGGCGCGTGACGTATTCCAGCGAGCCGGTCAAAGGCGCGCGCAAGCTGCAACTGGAACCGCTGAACACCGTGCCCGCGGCAAAAGCAAAATCGGAGGCTGCGGCCAGGGAATTCCAGCGCGTCGATCCGGCCACCCAAACCCGCCGCGATGACCGCCGCCAGCGCATCCTCGAAGACGAGCTGGCAAGCGAACAAACCGCGCTGGAGGAAGCGCGGGAAAAGCTCAAAGTGGCGCAGGACACTCCGATGGTTTACCGCAATGCCAGCGGGCAAACGTTTCGCAATGTGGCTCAATATAAAGAAAACGTGCGTCTCGCGCAGGAGGCCGTCAAGACGCACGAAGACAACATCAAAGCGTTGCAGACCGAACTGGCCAACCTCAAGTAATTTGCAGCTGGCATGTTTTCTGCTGTGATGATGGCATGACCAACGTCGCCCTGCCCACCCTGGAATATCTCGCCACCGCCGTGATGCTGCTGGATGAACAATCACGCATCGCCTTCCTCAATCCGGCGGCCGAACACTTATTCGAAATCAGCCACAGCAATCTGCTCGGCCACCCCTTGCAAGCCGCATTCAGTCAAACCGATCAGCTGGTTGGCGCGATGCAGTTAGCGCTGGCCAACCATGCCAGCCACATCGAACACGATCTGATTTTGGGCACCCACACGCTGGGGCACAGACTGCACCTGAGCTGCACGGTAACCCCGCTGCAGATGGCACCGTTCGCCCTGCTGCTGGAATTCCACACCATCGACCGCCCGCTCAAACTGGCGCGCGAGGAACAGATGCACGACCAGACCCAGGCCAACCGCCTGTTGCTGCGCAATCTGGCGCACGAGATCAAAAACCCGCTCGGCGGCATTCGCGGTGCGGCGCAATTGCTGGAACAGGAATTGGACAAACCGGCGCTGCGCGAATACACCCAGGTCGTGATCCAGGAAGCGGATCGTTTGCGCGCGCTGATGGAAAACCTGCTCGCCCCGCAGCAGTCGCCCCATTTCAGTGCGCTCAATATCCATGAGGTGCTGGAACGCGTGCGCAGTGTGGTGCTGGCCGAGATGCCCGGCGATCTGCTGATCCGGCGCGATTACGATTTGAGTCTGCCGGAACTGGACGGGGACAAGGAACAACTGATCCAGGTTACCCTCAACATCGTGCGCAACGCGGCACAGGCCATGCACGGCAAAGGCCAGATCACGTTGCGCACCCGCATCGCGCGCCAGGTGACGCTGATGAAGAAACGCCATCGCCTGGCCATCTCGGTGCAGATCATCGACAACGGCCCCGGTATCCCCGGCCATCTGCACGACACGATCTTCTATCCGCTGGTCTCCGGCCGCGCCGACGGGCATGGACTGGGTCTGACCCTTGCCCAGGATTTCGTCAGTCGCCACCAGGGCAGCATCGAATTCGAGAGCGAGCCGGGCCGCACCTGTTTTACGGTCATGCTCCCGCTTAATACTACGGAAAATAAATCATGAACAAGCCTGTCTGGATCATCGATGACGACCGCTCCATCCGCTGGGTACTGGAAAAGGCGCTCGCGCGCGAGGAGATCGAATTCAAGAGTTTCGCCTCTGCCGACGAGGCGCTGGCGGAATTGACCGTGAGTCAGCCGCAGATGGTGATCAGCGACATCCGCATGCCGGGTAGCTCGGGACTTGACCTGCTGCAGACCTTGCGCAGCAAGCATCCCGCGCTGCCAGTCATCATCATGACGGCCTACTCGGATTTGGAAAGTGCGGTCTCGTCGTTTCAGGGCGGCGCCTTTGAATATCTGCCCAAGCCGTTCGATGTGAACCACGCGGTCGAACTGATCCGCCGCGCGCTGGCGCAAAGTCAGCGCAAGCAAAGCAACAGCAACGAAAACACCGATGCGCCGGATATTCTCGGCCATGCCCCGGCAATGCAGGAGGTGTTCCGCGCCATCGGCCGCCTCGCCCAATCGAACGCCACCGTGCTCATCAACGGCGAATCCGGCACCGGCAAGGAACTGGTCGCACAAGCCCTGCACCGCCACAGCGCGCGCGCCAACAAACCCTTCGTTGCCATCAACACGGCCGCGATCCCGAAAGACCTGCTCGAATCGGAATTGTTCGGCCACGAGAAGGGCGCGTTCACCGGCGCGACCACCACGCGCCACGGCCGCTTTGAGCAGGCCGAAGGCGGCACCCTGTTCCTCGACGAGATCGGCGACATGCCTGCGGAATTGCAGACGCGTCTGCTGCGCGTATTGTCGGACGGCAACTACTACCGCGTCGGCGGGCATCAGCCGATCAAGGCCAACGTGCGCATCATCGCCGCGACGCACCAGAATCTGGATGAACGCGTGAAGCGCGGCTTGTTCCGCGAGGATCTGTTCCACCGTCTCAACGTCATCCGCCTGCGCCTGCCGCCGCTGCGTGAACGGCGCGAGGATATTCCGCTGCTGGCGAAACATTTTTTGCAGAAGAGCGCGAAGGAACTGGGTGTCGAGCAAAAAACCTTGAGCGAAGCCGCGCTGAATTATCTTGCCGCGCAAGACATCCCGGGCAACGTGCGCCAGTTGGAGAACCTGTGCCACTGGCTCACCGTGATGACGCCGACCCAGCAAGTGGAGATCGCCGACCTGCCGGCGGAATGGCGCGAGGGCTTGCCTGCCGAAAAGGTCAACAGCGACTGGCGCACAGCGCTGGCACAACAGGTCGCGCTGGCCCTGCAACACAACGAACCCAATATTCTGGACACGTTCAACAAGGATTTCGAGCGCACGCTGATCACCCAAGCCTTGCAGCACACCGGCGGACGGCGCATCGAAGCCGCCACCCTGCTCGGCATGGGACGCAACACACTGACGCGCAAGATTCAGGAATTGGGGATGGACGAAACCGGCGCGGCTTGACCCGTGGGTCGGACTTCAGTCCGACGTTTTTGGGTTTTCCGGATCAGCCAGAGGCGGTGTAGCCGCCTCTCCCGCGAGTTTCATCTTCGTCCGGTTCTTGCTCTCGTCCGCAAAACGGAAGCGGCCCGCCAACACGCAACCCTTCATGCCGATGTCGCAGGGCCGGTTCAGCACCTTCTGGCACTTGCCATCGACTTCATGCGGACATCCCCAGCCGCCCATGACCGACTCCGTCAGGCCTTTTTAACAAACTCGGTCTTCAACTGCATCGCGCCGATGCCGTCAATCTTGCAGTCGATATCGTGGTCGCCGTCCACCAGGCGGATGTTCTTCACCTTGGTGCCGACCTTCACCACGGAGGATGAGCCTTTGATCTTCAAATCTTTGATAACGGTGATTGTGTCGCCATTGTTCAGAATCGTACCGAAGGCATCCTTGAACACCTTCATTTCTTCGACCGCCTCGGCCGCGACCTTCGGCCATTCATGCGCGCACTCCGGGCAGACATAGTTATCGCCGTCTTCGTAGGTGTATTCGGAATTGCATTGGGGGCATTTTGGTAGATCAGACATAACTACTCCGTAATAATTGTGAATAAATTTTGGGGCTTTGCTTCTTTGTTTTCTTTTTTTAGCTTGCTGATTAATTCATCCAGCGCGCTTAAAAACGTCCTGTGATGAAACATTTTTGCAACTCTTTTGGGCCGCCTCACGCAAGGCCAAACCCCGTGCGATAAATGCTTGTTGCGCTCGTTGCCTGGCTGCAACAGATTGCGCCAACGCATCGCTATTGTCGTTTTCTGGCATGAGGTTAGGCCGCTATGCGATCCCACGGCTGGATATTTTTCAACACATCCGCCAATGCATCCTTCGCCATCTCGGTGTCGTATTTCACCTGCAAGCGTAGCCACCAACCATCAGACAAACTAAAGAAGCGGCACAGGCGCAAGTCCGTGTCCGCGGTAATGCCGCGCTTGCCGGAGATGATGTCGCCGATGCGCTGCGGCGGCACGCCGATCTCTTTCGCAAGGCGATACTTGGTCATTCCCAATGGCTTCAGGAATTCCTCATCCAGCATTTCGCCGGGAGATACCGGGGCAACTTTACGCATGATTTCTATCCTTCCTAGTGGTAGTCCACTATCTCCACATCCAGTGCCTCGCCGTTCTTGAATCGAAAGCAAACGCGCCACTGGTCGTTGATACGCACACTCCATTGACCAGCGCGATCACCCTTCAGTGATTCCAAACGGTTTCCCGGTGGCGCGCGCAGATCGCCGATGGTTTGCGCCAGATCAAGTTGCTCCAGCTTGCGCAAGGCGGCTCGCTCAAAATTCACAAAGTGCTTCACACGTTTACCGTTGAACAATGATTCTGTATCGGTGCTTTTGAACGACTTGATCATGGACGTATATTAACGAGGTTCGTTAATATGTCAAGGGAGCCGGGAAATAGTGGTCAGTATCCGATTGCTTGTCCCAGACTGATTTTTCGGTTCTTTTGTCCCAAATAATCCATTGGGCCGGAGACCCATTGCAGGAGCGGCTTCAGCCGCGAATCATCGCCAGCAAGCTGACTCCTGCAGGGCGTTGAGTTTTCCAATAGACAATTTGGGTTTAATGACTACTTACAGCTTATATCCACGGTGCACCGCCACCACACCACCGGTCATATTGAAATACTCGACGCGCTCCAGCCCGGCATCCAACATCATCTGCTTCAATTCTTCCTGCCCCGGGTGCATGCGGATGGATTCGGCGAGGTAGCGGTAGCTGTCGGCATCGTTGGCGATGAGCTCGCCCATCTTGGGCAACAGTTTGAAGGAATACAGGTCGTACATCTTCTCCAGCGGCTTGGCGACCTTGGAGAATTCCAGCACGATGACGCGGCCACCGGGTTTGATGACGCGGTACATCTCGCGCAGGGCGGCATCTTTATGCGTGACGTTGCGCAGACCGAAGGCAATGCTGACGCAGTCGAAATAGTTGTCGGGA
>CAYTZF010000139.1:0-2999 GCA_964442265.1 uncultured Sideroxydans sp. | reverse complement strand
CTCACACCCATCGCCCACGCCCAACCCGGCATGACGGTGCAGGTGCAGGGCGTCATCACCCATTGCGAGGTGATGTTCCGCCCGCGCCGCACGCTGGTCTGCCGTCTGCGCGAAGGCGATGAAGAACTCACGCTGCGCTTTCTCAACTTCTATCCCAGCCAGCAAAAACAACTCTCCGTCGGCAAGCAGATTCGCGCCATCGGGGAAGTGCGCATGGGCTTTTTCGGGCCAGAGATGGTGCACCCGAAATACCGCGCGGTGGACGACGACACGCCCTTGCAACAAAGCCTGACGCCCATCTACCCGACCACCGCCGGATTGTCGCAGCCCATCCTGAGCAAACTCATCGCCAACGCGCTGGAAACGCTTCCACTCACCGATACCCTGCCCGCGCCGCTGCTGAAAAGATTGCAGCTCGCCGACTTTGGCGAAAGTCTGCGCCTACTGCACAACCCGCCGCCGGACATCTCGGCAACCACACTGGAAGCGCGCAGCCACGCCGCCTGGCGGCGCATCAAGTTCGACGAGCTGCTGGCGCAGCAATTGTCGATGCGCGTGCATCACCGCGAGCGCAGCAAACACTTCGCGCCGGCCCTGCCCCCGCAGCGCAAATTGACCGAGGCATTGCTCGGAAAGTTGCCATTCAAACTCACCGGCGCACAACAAAAGGTATGGCAGGAGATCGCGCACGACCTCGCCCAGGCCCACCCAATGCAGCGCCTGCTGCTGGGCGACGTGGGCAGCGGCAAGACCATCGTCGCCGCGCTCGCCGCGCTACAAGCCATCGAGAACGGCTACCAGGTCGCCTTCATGGCGCCGACCGAGATTCTCTCCGAGCAGCATTATCTGAAATTGCGCGAGTGGCTGGTTCCGCTCGGGATCGAACCGGTGTGGCTGACCGGCAGCCTGAAGAAAAAGGAAAAAACCGCCGCCGCGGAACGCATCGCCTCCGGCGCAACGCCGCTCGCCATCGGCACCCATGCGCTGTTCCAGGCTGCGGTCGAGTTTAATAAGCTCGGCCTCGTCATCGTGGATGAGCAGCACAAGTTCGGCGTGCAACAGCGGCTGGCGTTGCGGAATAAAGGCAAAGAGAATGCAGGTCGGGTTTTAACCCGACAGGATAACCTCGGTTTGAAACCCGACCTGCAAACAACCGAACCCCATCAGCTCATGATGAGCGCCACCCCCATTCCGCGCACACTGGCGATGAGTTACTACGCCGATCTCGATGTGTCGGTGATCGACGAACTGCCGCCGGGACGCACGCCCGTCGTCACCAAACTGGTGAGCGATGCGCGGCGCGGTGAAGTGTTCGAGCGCGTGCGCAGCGCCTGCCTTGCCGGGCGGCAAGCCTATTGGGTGTGCCCCCTGATCGAAGAATCGGATGCAATGGAAGTCGAATTGCAGAACGCCATCGAGACGTATCAGCAACTGAGCGAGTCCCTGCCGGAGTTAAAGATCGGCCTAGCGCATGGCCGTTTGCCGCCTGCGGAAAAAGCCGCCGTGATGGCCGCGTTCAAAGCGGGCGAGCTGCATCTGCTGGTCGCCACCACGGTGATCGAAGTCGGCGTGGACGTGCCCAACGCCAGCCTGATGGTGATCGACCACGCCGAGCGCATGGGGCTGGCACAACTGCATCAGCTGCGCGGTCGCGTCGGGCGCGGCGCGGCAGAGAGCCTGTGCGTGTTGCTGTTCATGCAGCCCCTTTCCGAACTGGCGCGCGAACGCCTGAAAGTCATCTACGAAAACACGGACGGCTTCGTCATCGCGCAACAGGACTTACAATTGCGCGGCCCCGGCGAATTGCTGGGGGCACGGCAAAGCGGCGTGGCGATGCTGCGCTTCGCCGACCTGACCGAAGACGAAGACCTGCTGGAGCAGGCAAGACTCAGCGCCGACGAACTGCTACGCGACGCACCCGACGTGGCGCGCGCGCACTTACAACGATGGATGGCGAACAAGCATGACTTCCTGCAAGTCTGATTCATTCTGGTACGGCACCGCAGCCGGCTGTCCTGCCGCGTTGCGCCCGTGGCTGCACGACCAGGGCTCCCTCACCCGGCGCATCCAGCAACGCTGTGGCCAGTTTGCCGTAAAACCCGTGCGCAGCGGGCTCGCCCGAGTCGCTTATGACGAAGCCGCACTGCTCGGCATCGCCCCGCAGCGCCTGGCCTGGTCGCGTGAAGTGTTCCTGTATGCCGACGGCCAACCCGTGGTGTTCGCCCACAGCACCTGCGCCTATGAACATCTGCGCGGCGCATGGCAGGCGATGCGCGGACTCGGCAACCGCTCACTCGGCAGTCTGTTGTTCACCCATCCCTTGGTCATCCGCCAGCCCCTGCACTTCAAAGCACTGCGCGCGCATCATCCGCTCCATGTAGGTCGGGTTTTAACCCGACAGGTCTATCGGGAGCCTGTCGGGTTAAAACCCGACCTGCAAGATGCACCGTCCCCACTCTGGGCACGCCGCTCCCTGTTCACTCTGCACGGTGCGCCGCTGCTGGTGACGGAAGTGTTCCTGCCTGAAATCCTGCAACTCAAATAACCCCCGTCATTCCGGCGCAGGTAAAATGGCAGCATGAACCTGATCGAACGCCTCCCCCTCTACATCCAGCTCACCCGCCTGCACCGCCCCATCGGTATTTTGCTGTTGCTGTGGCCGACGCTGTGGGCGGTGTGGATCGCCGGCAAGGGTCATCCCGCGTGGCTCATCCTTGTCATCTTCACCCTCGGCACGGTATTGATGCGTTCCGCCGGTTGCGCCATCAACGACTACGCCGACCGCCATATCGACAAGCATGTGAAGCGCACGCAAGACCGCCCGCTCACCAGCGGCAAGGTGACTGAACGCGAAACGCTGTGGCTGGCCGCAGGACTGGCACTTGCGTCCCTGCTGCTCATCCTGCCACTGAATAAATTGACGCTATTGCTTTCCATTCCGGCTGTGCTCCTCGCCGCGAGCTACCCCTACACCAAACGCTTTCTCGCCCTCCCGCAAG
>CAYTZF010000138.1:0-3899 GCA_964442265.1 uncultured Sideroxydans sp. | reverse complement strand
CGGGGTCGGCGCCATCGGCTGGGTGGACGATTACCGCAAAGTCGTGCATCGCAATCCGGACGGGCTGTCGGCGCGCAGCAAGATGTTCTGGCAATCGCTGATCGCGCTGGCGGTCGGTTTCTATCTTTGGCAGCACGCCACACTGCCCGCTCACACCGAGCTCATCGTGCCGTTCTTCAAACATCTGGTCATCCCGCTTGGCATGGCCGGCTTCATCGTGCTGGTGTATCTGGTGATCGTCGGCAGCAGCAATGCGGTCAATCTCACCGACGGTCTCGACGGTCTCGCCATCATGCCGACGGTGATGGTGGCGGCGGCGCTGTCGATCTTTGCCTACGTCGCGGGCCATGCCGAGTTCGCCAAATACCTGGGCGAACCGGCGATCCCCGGAGCGGGCGAACTGGCGGTGTTCTGCGCGGCGATTGCCGGCGCGGGGCTGGCCTTTCTTTGGTTCAACGCCTATCCGGCGGAAGTGTTCATGGGCGACGTCGGCGCGCTGGCGCTGGGCGCGGCGCTGGGCGCCGTGGCCGTCATCATCCGCCAGGAACTGGTGCTGTTCATCATGGGCGGCGTGTTCGTGGTCGAGGCGGTGTCGGTGATGCTGCAAGTCTCCTGGTTTAAATACACCAAGCATCGCTACGGCACCGGCCAGCGCATCCTGCTGATGGCGCCGCTGCATCATCACTTCGAACAAAAAGGCTGGAAAGAGACCCAGGTCGTGGTGCGCTTCTGGATCATCACCATGATGCTGGTATTGATCGGGTTGGCAACGTTGAAATTGAGATAACACATGGGCGAACTGCACAGACAATCGGTGCTGGTCCTTGGTCTCGGTGAGACCGGGCTGTCGCTTGCGCGCTGGTTGACCGCGCAGGGCGCACAGGTCTGCGTGGCGGACAGTCGCGCCACACCGCCGGGTATCGAGATCCTGCACAGGGAAATGCCGCAGGTCGATGTGTATTGCGGACCGTTCCGTGACGAAGCGCTGGACGGGATAGACCGCATCGCGATCAGCCCCGGCGTGCCGCTGACGGAGCCGTTCGTGCAACGCGCCATCGCGCGCGGCATTCCGGTCGAGGGCGACATCGAACTGCTGGCGCAACAGCTTGCGACCAACGACTACCGGCGCAATACCCGGGTGATCGCTATCACCGGCGCGAACGGCAAGACCACGGTTACCAGCATGCTTGGCGCTATGTGCGCGGCGGCGGGGCTGGACACGCAGGTGGCGGGCAATATCTCGCCGGCGGTGCTGGATGCCCTGCACGCCCGCACGCAACAGCCGCAGGTGTGGGTGCTGGAACTCTCCAGTTTTCAGCTGGAGACGACTGCCACGCTGGATGCGGATGCGGCGGCGGTGCTCAATGTCACGGAAGATCATCTCGACCGCTATGCCGACATGGACGCATATGCCGCGGCCAAAGCGCGCATTTGTCAGGGCAGCGGGGTGCAAGTACTGAACCGCGACGATGCACGCAGTGCGGCGATGGAACTCGCCGGGCGCAGGCAGTTTAGTTTCGGTCTGAATCCTCCGTCTGGCGCAAACGACTGGGGGATCATCCGCGAGGGTGCGCACATCTGGCTGGTGCAGGGCGCGCGCAAGATCATGCGCGCCGATGAATTGCAGGTGAGCGGATTGCACAATGTGGCGAATGCGCTCGCCGCGCTGGCCCTGTGCCGCGCACTCGAGCTGCCGCTGGCGCCGCTGGTGGGTGCATTGCGCAGCTACAGGGGTTTGCCGCATCGCGTGGAAAAGGTGGCCGAAGTGAATGGCATCACCTATTACGACGACTCCAAGGGTACCAATGTCGGTGCCACCGGGGCTGCACTGCAAGGTCTGGGCAAGCCCGCTGTGGTCATTCTTGGCGGGGAAGGCAAGGGACAGGATTTCACCCCGCTGCGGGCGGCGGTGGCGGATCACGCGCGCGCAGTGGTGCTGATCGGACGCGATGCGGCACTGATCGAACAGGCGCTTTCCGGCTGCGGCAAACCGGTTCTGCATGCGCGTGACATGGAGGATGCCGTGTACCTGGCGACCAGGCAGGCGCAGCGCGGCGATGCGGTGTTGCTTTCTCCGGCGTGCGCCAGTTTCGATATGTATCGCAACTATCTGCAGCGGGCGGAAAGATTCGTCGCGGCGGTGCGTAAACAGCAGGCGGGGGCACCATGCTGAATACCGCGCTGCAAACGCCGCGTCGCAAACCGGCCGAATACGACAGCATCCTGACCTGGATCGTTACCGCACTGTTGTCGATCGGTTTGGTGATGGTGTATTCCGCGTCCATCGCCACCGCCGAAGCCGGCCGCTATACCGGCCATCAGGCCGCCTATTATTTGCTCCGCCACGGACTGTTTATGGTGATCGGTCTGGTGTTCGCGGTGATCGCATTCCAGGTGCCAACCCAAACTTGGCAGAAACACGCGCCGCTGCTGTTTGTGGCCGGCGTGGTGCTGCTGATCCTGGTACTGATTCCCGGCATCGGCAAGTCGGTCAACGGTAGCCGCCGCTGGATTTCGTTCCTGGTGTTCAACTTGCAACCTTCGGAGATGATGAAATTTTTTGCGGTGATCTATGCCGCCGATTACGCGGTGCGCAAGGGGTCAGTGCGCGAAAGTTTCCTCAAATCCTTCGTGCCGATGGCCGCCGTCATGGTATTGGTCGGTATCCTGCTATTGCTGGAGCCGGACATGGGTGCGTTCGTGGTGATCTGTGTCGTCGCCATGGGCACGCTGTGGCTGGGCGGATTCAACCTGAAAGTATTTCTCGGGCTGGCTGCGGTGTTGCCGCTGGCGTTTGCCGCGCTGATCTTTTCTTCCGAGTACCGCACCCAGCGCGTACTGGGTTTCCTCGATCCCTGGGCCGATCCCTACGGCAAGGGCTATCAGTTGAGCCATGCCCTGATCGCCTTCGGGCGCGGCGAATGGCTGGGCGTCGGCCTCGGCGGCAGCGTGGAAAAACTGTTCTATCTGCCGGAAGCGCACACCGATTTTTTGCTCGCGGTGATCGCCGAAGAACTCGGGCTGGTCGGCGTGTGCGCCGTGCTGCTGCTGTTTGCCTGGCTCATCGTGCGCGCCTTCTCCATCGGCCGCCACGCGGCGATGTCCGACCGCCTGTATGCCGCGCTGGTGGCGCAGGGGATCGCAGTCTGGTTGGGGGCGCAGGCGATGATCAATATCGGCGTCAACATGGGGGTGTTGCCGACCAAGGGACTGACGTTGCCCTTCCTGAGTTTCGGCGGCAGCGGACTGGTGGTGAATCTGGTCGCCGTCGCGGTGCTGTTGCGTATCGATTATGAAAACAGACGTGTTGCGCGGGGGCTGCCGATATGAGCCGCACCATCCTCATTATGGCGGGCGGCACCGGCGGACACATCTACCCGGGGCTGGCGGTGGCCGATGCCTTGCGCGCGCAGAACTGGAACATCGTGTGGCTGGGCGCACCGCACAGCATGGAGGCGGAACTGGTGCCGCAACACGGCTATCCGGTGGCGCGGGTCAATTTTTCAGGTGTGCGCGGCAAAGGACTGCGGCGCCTGTTGACGCTGCCGTTCACGTTGCTGCGCGCCTTGTGGCAGAGCGCGGCGGCGATCTTTTCCCATCGTCCCGATGTGGTGCTGGGCATGGGGGGCTATATCACGCTGCCGGGCGGACTGATGGCCGCATTCCTGCGCCGCCCATTGGTGATCCATGAACAGAACTCCATCGCCGGACTGAGTAACAAGGTGCTGGCGAAACTGGCGACGCGCGTGTTGAGCGGTTTTCCGGATGTGTTGCGCAACACGACATGGTGCGGCAATCCGGTGCGCGCCGACATCGCAGCATTGCCCGACCCGCACACGCGTTACACACAACGCAGCGGCAAGTTGAATGTGCTGGTGGTGGGCGGCAGTCTGGGCGCG
>CAYTZF010000137.1:0-9265 GCA_964442265.1 uncultured Sideroxydans sp. | reverse complement strand
CCGCCCCACCCACACTATTCCGTCGCCGCAATCCAGTTGCGTCAAGCCGTAGCGCTCGTCGTGCTGCACCACCGTCGCTTCGATCACTGCGCCCGCGTCGTCAAAGTGCGCGGTGGGCAGATCGAGGCGCGCGAGTATCTCGCCCGGCGCGCCGCAGGCGATGACCTGGCCTGCCTGCAACAACAGCAGATGGTCGGCCAGCCGTGCCACTTCATCCAGCGCATGACTGACGTATAACACGGGAATCTCCAGCTCGCGATGCAGGGCTTCGAGGTAGGGCAGAATCTCCTGCTTGCTATGGGTGTCGAGCGCGGACAGCGGCTCATCCATCAACAGCAGGCGCGGGCTGGTGAGCAACGCGCGCCCGATGGCGACGCGCTGGCGTTCGCCGCCGGACAGCTGCGCCGGATCGTGGCGTTCGATCAGTTGGTTCAATCCCAGCCACGCCACCACTTGTTCCAGTCGCACTTTGCGTTCTGCAGGCGGGATGCGCCGGTAACCGTATTCGAGATTGGCGCGCACCGACAGATGCGGGAACAGGCTGGCCTCCTGGAACACATAACCCAAAGTGCGCCGGTGGGTCGGCACAGATGTGGTTTCGTTTTGCCAGATTTCGTCGCCCACCTGCAACGAACCTGGAGTGCGCTCCAACCCCGCGATGCAGCGCAGCAAGGTGGTTTTCCCCGAACCCGATGCACCGAACAACGAGGTGATCCCGCGCAGGGGAAATTGCGCATCCACGTCCAGCATAAAGCCGGCGCGTTGCAGTCGGAAGCGCGCACGGATACTCACGGATGCACCACCCGATAGCGGCGATTGAGGGCATACACCGCCAACAACATCAGGAAGGAAGCCGCCAGCAGGCCGCCGGCCAGCAGATGCGCGCCGGCATAGTTCATCGACTCGGCATGGTCGTAGATGGCGATGGACAGTACGCGCGTCTGGCCGGGGATGTTGCCGCCCACCATCAGCACCACGCCGAACTCGCCGACGGTATGCGCGAAGGTCAGCGTGATGGCGGTAAGCAAGCCGCGCCGCGACAGGGGCAACACCACGCTGAAGAAACGATCCCACGCGCCGGCGCGCAGGGTGGCGGCGGCTTCCGTCATGCGCTGTCCCACGCCGCCAAAGGCATCCTTCAGCGGCTGCACCATGAACGGCATCGAATATAAGGTCGAAGCCAGCACCAGCCCGGTGAAGGTGAACGCCAGATGCTGCAAGCCGACCGACTCCAGCAAGCCGCCCACCGGCCCGTGCGGCCCCAACGCCACCAGCATGTAGAAGCCCAGCACCGTCGGCGGCAACACCAGCGGCAAGGCCACCGCCGCTTCAATTGCCACGGCGAAACGCGAGCGTGTGCGCGCCAGCCACCAGGCCAGCGGCGTGCCCAGAATCAGCAACACCAGCGTGGTGAGCGCGGAAAGTTTGAGAGTGGTGATGAGCGCCAGCCAGTCGGAATCTGACATTTATTTATCTGCCTCGCCGGGCAACACAAAACCGTAACGGCGCATCACGGCGCGCGCCGATTCACGGGTAATGTAGTCGGCAAACTGTTTTGCCAAAGGATTTTTCGCGGCACGTTGTGTGATGACAAAACCCTGCTCCAACGGTGCATGCCAGTCGACGGGAATCAGCGTCCACGTGCCTTTGCCCTGCAGGGCGGGCGACAACACCAGTGACAGCGCAACGATGCCCGCCTCCGCCGCGCCGGAATCGACGAACTGGGCGGTATGCGCGATGTTTTCCCCCAGCACCAGTTTGGGTTGCATGGCTTCCCACACGCCCGCGTGCCGCAACGCTTCCTTTGCGCGCTTGCCATACGGCGCATGCAGCGGATTGGCGATGGCAAATTTGCTGATGGCGGCCTGCGGCAGTTTTTGCAGTGTCATGTTGGCCAGTTCAGGCTTGAGACTCCACAGCACGATGCGCCCCACCGCATAAGGCTGCGCCGCACCCGCGACCAGCCCTTTGCTTTCAAGTTCGCGCGGGTAAGCAATGTCGGCGGAGAAATACAAATCGAACGGTGCGCCGTTTTCGATTTGCGTCAGGAATTTTCCGCTGGAACCATAGATCACTGCGATCTTGTCGGCGGGATGCTGCACGCGGAAATTCTCCACCACTTCCGCCATGGCAAATTTGAGATCGGCAGCCGCGGCGATGGTCAGCTCCTCCGCTTTGGCGGGCGTCAGCAGCGCCAGAGCAAGCCCTGTAAAACAAGTGAACCGGCAAAAATGGGCAGAGAGTTTCAAGGGCTATTTACAATCCGAGGTTGGAATCGTGAGGTTCTTTCTGGTTGCGCAGAAACCAAATCATTAAAGTGGTTGAAAATTGGCCGCGCAGCACAGTCTATCGAAAACGCATGTTGGTTGGATACCCTACCTGAAAGACAGTAATTCGCCCGAAGCGGTCGTTGGTGTCAGTACAAAATAATTGCGAAGCTGACACCAGTAATTTCAAAACAGGCAGCTCTGTTGGATGCTTTTGGTCGAAATAAAGAAGACCACATCATTTGCAACCTTTCCCCCAGAGGCAATTGTTACTGAAGAATCAAGAACTCCTATAGCCTTTGCGAACTGTATTTGCTTTGGTTTAATCCACGGCTCCCCATTTTTATTGGTTTGATGCTGATAGAACACCAGCAACCAACCTTTCGGAAGTGCATCCCAAATCGCCTTAAGCTCTGAGTTTAGAACATGCTTTTTACTTGCTTTACCGATTGGTTCAAGCCCGGTATCTGGATCTATAAAAACAATGCAGCACTCTTTTTTGAATGAAGCTATGAAATTCTTTGCGGCTTCAAAATATGAATTTCTGTCGCCATTTTCAAACGCGGCATCAAAGACAGTAATTTTAGGGTGCTTCGTAAGTCTTGAAACTTCCCCCAAACTTCGGAAATGCGAAATTACCTCATCCGGCATTGGAAACGACTTACCGTCGATATTAATTTCTCCGTAATCGCTTGCGTTGTAACAAGCGATTTGAATTATCCTATCTGCCTTGGACCTCATTGAGAGATGCAACAATACCGACCATTTAACTAAGTCTCGATTATCGGAATACCATTTGTCTCGCATGATGAATACCCAAAGGCTTCACTTCAGTCTGGGCGCTTTGGATTAGCTAAAACCAGCTTCTCGAAATATATTTCAGCTTTCTCTCGGTCAAGCTTACGCAGCGATTGATAAACCTCTAGCACTTTATCTCGCTTACCTTGAAGTTGATACATTAGACCCAATTCAAACAACGCATCGGAATTCTCAGGCTGAATACTGAGCACTTTGAGATATGCGCTAACGGATTGGTCATATTGCTTTGCCGTGCTGTAGTAAAGGGCCAAGTTATACCAGGCTTGCGCATGTGTCGGTTGGTTGCGCACTGCATCCTGAAACGCATGATGTGCTTGGTCATATTGTGCATTTCGACTATATGCGATGCCTACCCGATACCATATCTCCCCATCCTCTGGCTGAATACGCAGCGCTTCTTCATAAGCCCTTATCGCTTCGCCAAATTGCCTATTCTTGAAATATGCAATACCCAAGCTGTTCCATAGGCTTGCATGCACTGGCTCAATACGTAAAGCGCTTTGATAAGCCAGTATCGCTTCGTTATATTGTTTAAGACCTCTATAGGCACTACCCAAGCTGTACCACGCCACGGCTCTTTCCGGTTCGCTTTTGATCCACTGTTGCGAAAATTTCAACAGCCCCTGCCAGTCTTCTTTCAGCAGCAGTGTGGCAGCATGATTGAATCGATTTAGCCCTTCTTTCTTTGTATTAGTCTCAGTCTGCGCTCGTTTTGGTAGATCGGCTATCCAATCTGCCGGAAGGGCGAAGTTGAGGTTCTGACCTTCCGCCAGATAAAACGTAGTAATGCCGATTAGCTGACCTTGGTCGTCGAACAGTCCACCGCCGCTAGAGCCCGGAGAAATCGCGGCAGAGGTCTGGATGTATGGCGAGTCATCATATGAGCGCAGACTAGAAATCAACCCTTCGCTTAATGTTAGCTCTAGCCCCTGCGGAGCACCGATGGCATAGACTCTCTGTCCCACCCTGAGCTTTTTGGCTGAGCCCAACACAACGGATGGAGCCTGCAAATCAGCGACACTCAACTGGCACAAGTCGCGTTCAGGATCAGCGTATTGCATAGTTGCTTTGAAGATATCCCCGGCTTGCCGAATTTGCTGACCCTTACCACTTTGCAACAAGTGGCAGTTGGTAATCACCTGACCTGCCCCTATCACCGTACCGCTACCCTGCCCGATTGGCTTGCCTTTGGCATCTAAGATATCCACCACAACAACGGACGGGGAAGCCACTACGAAAATCTGTTCAGGCGTACTGGCGTTGGCAAGCGATACAAGTAAAAAAACAAAGCCCACAGAGATAGCAGGGCGTAGATATTCGAATGTCATGGTTACCCCTTTAAGTAATGCAATCCTGTGCTTGGTTCGCGTAAAATCGCGCCTGCACTATAACGCTGACCACCCACAATCACCATATCCCCGACGTGACCTCCGAAGTAGAACGTTTCTTTTCCGAACAAAGGCCGAAAACTATCTGGGTCAGCTTCGCAATAAATTTGTACTGAAACCAACGACCGCTAGGCCGAATTGCAGGCTAATGGCCGTCAGCCTAAATTCCCCCAGCGTGCTGAATCTGTATTGATTGCGAATCCAACCTCGGATTGCAAATAGCCGTTTGTGGATGAATTCTTCAGTTTTACCTGCACAAAAAAGATCGGCGGCAGCAACCCGGAATCAGGGCAACTCGTAGCCAAAGCCGCGCATGATCGCCACAGCCTTTGCGCTTTTCAGGAAGGCCAGAAAGGCTTTCGCCGCTGCCTGATCTTGTGCGCCGGGCAATAACACCGCGCTCTGGCGGAGAGGGTGATGCATCGTGGACGGCACCAGCCACCACGAACCTTCGCGCACCTTGCCCTCGCGCATCACCTGCGACAGCGCGATAAAGGCGAGATCGGCACGCTCGGTGACAGCGAGTTGATAGGTTTTGGTCAAATCATCGCCCTTGTCGAGCTTGCGCTGGATTGCGTTCCACATGGTGAGCTTGGTCAAGGTCTCCTGCGCTGCGATGCCGTAGGGCGAGAAGCGCGGATTGGCGATGGCCAGTTTGGCGAAACTGCCTTTGTTGAGTATCGCGCCTGTGTCGTCCACCAAGTCAGGCTGCACACTCCACAGCACCAGTCGCCCCGTGGCATAGACGAAACGCGAACCGCCGACCGCCAATCCTTCCTGCATCAACCGTTTGGGCGTCTCCTCGTCGGTGGACAAAAACACGTCAAACCCCTCCCCCTTCCTGATCTGCGCGGACAGCTTGCCGCTGGAACCCAGGTTAATTTTCAGGGTGTGCCCGCTTTCTTTTTTGAATAGCGTTGCGATGCGTTCCATCGGGGCGACGAAATTCGATGCCACCGCCACGCGCACTTCGGCGGCGGAGACCGGGTACATTACCGTGCCAAGCAACACCCCACACAAAACCAGAAAATTAAAATTGTGATACTTCATTGTTCCTCTCTCGAACAGAATCAACGGCCGCGCTCCGGACTATTTCGGTTTGGCGTGCGCCGGGCGGAACGCCTTGCATTGTACGGGATCGGATTCCAGATACGCGCCTTCGATCAGGTCGATACAATACGGGATCGCGGGAAACACTGCATTCAGGCAATCGTCGATGGCGGAAGGTTTGCCGGGCAGATTGAGGAGCAAACTCCTGCCGCGAATCCCGGCGGTCTGGCGCGACAGGATGGCGGTGGGCACGAATTTCAATGAAGCCGTGCGCATCAGTTCGCCGAAACCCGGCAGCATCTTCTCGCACACCGCCTCGGTCGCTTCCGGCGTGACATCGCGCAAGGCGGGGCCGGTGCC
The DNA here is from genome assembly GCA_964442265.1 of uncultured Sideroxydans sp. GTDB lineage: Bacteria > Pseudomonadota > Gammaproteobacteria > Burkholderiales > Gallionellaceae > Sideroxyarcus. The sequence continues at coordinate 3,381 of CAYTZF010000137.1, read as the reverse complement.
GCCGGTGGTGACCACCAGCGAGCAGCCTTCGACATCGCACAATTCGATCAGCGTCTGTTCGATCAAAGGTTGCTCGTCCGGAATCACGCGAGCCACAGCCTCCCACGGCGAAGTCAGCACGCGCGTCAACCAGGCCTGCATGGCAGGGCCGCCCTTGTCCTCGTATTCACCGCGGCTGGCGCGGTCCGAAATCGTCACAAAACCGATGCGTGCCTTGTTCATCATGCGTTCCTTTCAATTTCGCCGTGGCGCCGCGCCGCCATGCTGGCACCCAGTGGTTCAAGTTGGGCCGGGGTCAGCAGGTATTCGGCCAGCGGCAGCAATTCTTTTTCTTCGCGCGCGATGTGGCCGAAGTATCCGGCGATAAACCGTTCGCTCAAGTCCGTCGGCAATGCCACGACCTCGCCCTGCGCCAGTTGCTGCAACAGGGGCTGGATCTGCCCCCACAAGGCGAGCAGGGCGACGTGATCGGCGAGCAGATCGGCCAGCAAGGCTTCCATCTGCGGGGCGGTTTCATGGTTCAGCACCGCGCGCAAGGCGGGAAACAGATCTATCTCTTCATCCTGGTGATGCAGCTCGCCCGCCGTCTCAAAATAGCGCAGGATAGCCTGTGCCGCCTGCTGCGCCCGCGTGTCGCATCCCTGCCTGGGCAGATGCTCGGTCAAACTGCGCAGGGTGCTGCACTGCTGCATGATTTTGCCGTGGCAGGCATGCAGCATTTGCAGCGGATGATCGAAGGTGGCGACGCCATCGCCGGTCTGGTTTGACAACATGGACATTCTCCGTCTTACGGCTGAAAACCGTTTTCTTCCTGAAACGCCTGACCATCCAGCAGTTGCACCGTCACCTGCGCGCCCGCCGCCAGCCCCGTGCTATTCGCCGGCACCACCATCAGGCCGTCGGCCCTGGCCATCGACAACAGCACGCCGCTGCTCTGCGTGCCGGTGGCGCTGGCAATGTAGCCATGCTCGTCGCGCGTCAGTTGCACGCGGATGAATTCGGTGCGGCCGGGACGAAATTTCACCTCGTGCGCCACCCGTGCCGTCACGGTGCGCCGATACAGGCGCGGGTTACCCATCATGCAACGCAGAGCCGGCGCGACGAATTCTTCCACGCACACCATGCTGGAGACCGGATTCCCAGGTAGTCCAAATACCGCCGTCTTGTCTGTCATGCCGAACGCCAACGGATGGCCGGGGCGGATCGCCACGCGCCAGAATTTCATCTGCACGCCGAGCTTCTCGATGGTCGGGCGCACATAATCGTGCACGCCGACCGAGGTGCCGCCGGACACCAGTAGCACGTCGTACTCCAGCCCGCGCTTGAGGTACTGCTCCAGTTCGAGCGGATCGTCGCGCGCGATGCCGAGCAGCACCGGTTCGATGCCGAGCGCCTGCACCTGCGCCATCAGCGCATAGCTGTTGGAGTTGGGAATCTTGTTCGGATCGACCGGCTCGTCCATGCCTTCCAGTTCGTTGCCGGTGGAAAGAATTGCCACGCGCGGGCGGCGATACACCGCGAGCTGCGCCGCCTTGACCGTCGCCAGCACACCGATCACGCCGGGCGTGATTTCGGTGCCCGCCATCAGCACCACATCGCCGTCGCACATGTTCTCGCCCTGCGGGCGCACATCGTTTTTGGGTTTAACCGATTTGTTGATCTGCACCCGGTTGGCGGAAACTTCCTGTGTATCCTCGACCCGGATCACCGCATCCGCGCCCGGCGGCACCGGCGCGCCGGTCATGATGCGCGCGCACTGGCCGGCGGCAACGGTCTGGGTCGGCAGGTCGCCGGCCTTGATGTCCTCGATGATCGCAAGTTGCGCGGGCGCATTCACCACATCGGCACTACGCAGCGCAAAACCGTCCATCGCCGACACGTCAAACGGCGGCAGGTCGCGGTTGGCGCGGATCTCCTGCGCCAGCACCCGACCGACCGACTGCTCCAGCTTCACCGTTTCAGTGCCCATCGCGATCACCGCGTCCAGGATGACACGTTGCGCCTCGCTTGCTTTTAGATGTTTTCCCATGCTCATGCTTTCCCGTGTTGTTGCGCCAGTGCAAAATCCTGCGGCGTATCCAGATCAAAAAAACTGCGCAATTGCGGATCAGCGTCGCGCAATGCGCTTTCTTCCACATAACAGGTGTCCAGCCGCGCCAGGGCGCCGCGCAGGCTGTATTTGGCCGCCGCATCCTGCAGCAGGCTGCGGATCGGCGCAAGACAGCTTTGCGCGTAGAACGCGGCCAGCGGTTGCGCATGCCCCTGCACCACGGGGACGACTGCCTGACTGCCGCTGCGGCACGCTGCCAGATGCCCGATCACCGCCGGCGTGATGAACGGCATGTCGCACGCCACGGCGAATACCCACGGCGTGGTGGCGCGTTCCAGTCCCGCCGCCAGTCCCGCCAGCGGGCCGTGATGCCCCGGGTCATCGCAAACTTGCGGCAAGGCAATGTCCTGGTGCGGCTGGCGCACACTGATGATGGTTTCGGCGAACAGCGGCTGCACGATGTTCACAACACGTTGCAGCAGCGGCAGGCCATCGAGCACTAGACTGGCTTTGTCCCGCCCCATACGGCGGGAGTCTCCGCCCGCCAGAATGAGCGCCGTGCAATTTTCAATCATCCTTAAAACCTCAATTCAGGCCACAGAGTTCACAGAGAACACAGAGAAAGAAATGACTTCACCATGTTTTGCTGGCCCAACCGGAAGGTGAGTCGCAATTTCGTGATAGCGCCCGCGACACGGCGGGGCGGAGCCCTCTGGTGCGTGTAGGTCGGGTTTTAACCCGACAACCCAGAGTCGGGCTGAAACCCGACCCACAGGCAACGTGTCGGAGGTGCAACCGCTTGTTTCTCCTCTGTGATCTCCGTGTTCTCTGTGGTTAACTGCGTTCTTCCGGATCATTTTTGTTCGAGGATGAAACGGGTGATTCCGGCAATGTCGTCCGGCGCGAAATGCGGCAATTGCGGATAGACCTCATCCATGTCGGTAACGATGGCGATCAGCCCGTCCCCGATCGCGCAGCGCGGCGGCTTGTTGCATGCGCGCCGCAGCACTTCGATCTTCGCCCCGCCGCCGAGCGAGAACCCTTCCGCCAGCACCAGATCCGCCTCGCCGAGAAAGCGCTGGGCCAGCTGTTCCGGCTCGCGCCGGTCCACGGCATCAGCCACCAGTTGCAACTCGTTGCGGGTCACCAGCATGCTCATCACCGCGCCGGCCTCCTTGTAGCGGTAGCTGTCCTTGCCCGGCGTATCCAGCTCCACCTTGTGGTGCGCGTGCTTGATGGTGGCGACCTTGATCCCGCGCGCGCACAACTCGCGGATGAGTTTTTCCACCAGCGTGGTCTTGCCGGCGCCGGAATGGCCGACGACGGAGATG
>CAYTZF010000136.1:0-4277 GCA_964442265.1 uncultured Sideroxydans sp. | reverse complement strand
ATCAGCAGCAACAGGATGAACAGCAACAGCAACCCTCCCAACACCAGCACCACGGCCAGTGTGCGCGACAGCTTCCAGGCGCACAGCCGCCGCACCAACGGGTTGCAGATATAAGCCAGGATGGCCGCCGCGACAAACGGCGTCAAAATCGGCCCGAGCAAATAGAGCAACAGGGCAATAACGGCAGCCACAGACAACCACTGCACTGCGGCAAAGCGGGATGAGGTCATTTCGGGTAAAATTCGCGGACAACAAACGTGTTGCACTTTACCTGCTGGAAAGCGAGCACTCGACTTGAGCACACCACCCAACAGCCTTTCCTACCGCGATGACGGGGTCGATATCGACGCGGGCGACCAACTGGTCGAGAACATCAAGCCCTACGCCAAGCGCACCCTGCGCCCGGAAGTGCTGTCCGGCATCGGCGGCTTTGGCGGCCTGGTCGAGGTCTCGAAGAAATACAGTGAACCCGTGCTGGTGTCCGGCACCGACGGCGTCGGCACCAAACTCAAACTCGCCTTCGAGCTGAACCGCCATGACACCGTCGGCGTTGATCTGGTTGCGATGAGCGTGAACGACATCCTGGTGCAGGGTGCCGAGCCGCTGTTCTTTCTCGATTATTTCGCCTGCGGCAAACTGGATGTGCCTGCCGCCACCGAAGTCATCAAGGGCATCGCTTACGGCTGCGAACAGTCCGGCTGCGCGCTTATCGGCGGCGAAACCGCCGAGATGCCGGGCATGTACCCGGTCGGCGAATACGACCTCGCCGGTTTCGCCGTCGGCGTGGTGGAAAAATCGAAAATCATCACCGGCGATACGATCAAGGCGGGCGATGTGGTGCTGGGACTCGCCTCCAACGGCGCGCATTCCAACGGCTATTCGCTGGTACGCAAGATTATCGAACGCAGCCGGCCCAACCTGAACGCAAAATTCGACGGCGAGCGCACCCTGGCCGACTGCATCATGGCGCCCACTCGCCTGTACGTGAAGCCGATGCTGTCGCTGATGGAGAAGATCACCGTGAAAGGTATGGCGCACATTACCGGCGGCGGCATCACCGAAAACGTGCCGCGCGTGCTGCCCGCGAATGTCGTCGCCGATATCGATTCCGCAACCTGGCAGATGCCCAAGCTGTTTGACTGGCTGCGTGAAGGCGGCAACGTCGAGGCACAGGAGATGTTCCGCACCTTCAACTGCGGCATCGGCATGGTCGTGATCGTGGCGGCGGCGGACGCCGACACCGCGCTTAAACATTTACAAGCGACAGGCGAAAGCGTATCGCGCATCGGTCTAATCCGCGCGCGCAATGGCGCCGAACACCAGACCCAAGTCCAGTGAAAAAAGTTGTTATCCTCATCTCGGGTCGCGGCAGCAACATGGCGGCGCTGCTAAAGGCAAAGCTGCCCTGTGAGATTGTCGCCGTCATCAGCAACAAGGCCGATGCCGCCGGATTGCAGACCGCGCAGGCACACGGCATTCCCACCGCCGTGATCGAGCACCACAGCTATCCGCAACGCGAGCTGTTCGATGCCGCACTGGCAGCGGAGATCGACCGTTATGCGCCGGATGTGGTGGTGCTGGCCGGTTTCATGCGCATCCTGACCCCGGCTTTCGTCGGGTGTTATCGCGGCCGACTGATCAACATCCATCCCTCGCTGCTGCCTGCCTATGCCGGGCTGCATACGCATGAACGCGCCCTGCACGATGGGGTGAAGATCCACGGCTGCACGGTGCATTTCGTCACGTCCGATCTCGACCATGGCCCGATCATCATCCAGGCGGCCGTGCCGGTGCTGCAGGACGACACGGCAGACTCGCTGGCCGCCCGCGTGCTGCACGAGGAACATCGCATCTATCCGCAGGCCGTCAACTGGCTGTGCCGCGACGAAGTTCGCCTCGATGAACAAGGCAGGGTCAGCCTCGACCGTCTGCAACAGGGCGGTCATCCCCTTATCTCACCGGGACTGGACTGAAATGCGCGGCCTTCTCGCCTTCGCCCTCGTTTGCTTTTCCTGCGCTGCACTGGCCGCCCCCCCCGCGCGCATCGAGGCCACCTACGATCTGCTCGTTCAAGGTCTCAAACTGGCCGAGGTGCGCGAGGTATTCACGCGCGATGGCGACCAGTACCGAATTCAAAGCGTCACCAAGCCGGTCAGCCTGCTCGCCCTGTTCCAGCCCGAAACTGCAGTCGCCACCAGCGAAGGAGAGATCACACGCAGCGGCCTGCAACCGCGCAAATTCACCCACCTGCGCTCGCGCTCCCCGGAAAAAAATGCCCAGGCGCATTTTGACTGGAACCTTCGTGCTCTTACGCTGAGCGACCACGCTGGCATCCGCCAACTGCCGCTGCCGGCCGGCGCCCAGGATCGTTTGAGCGCGATGTATCAGTTCGTCATCGTGCCTCCCCACGCGCGACTGGAACTCGACTTGCAGGTGACCAACGGCAGCAAGTTGCAGCCTTATCACTACCTGCTCGACCCCGCCCGTAGCGCGAAAGTGCCGTTCGGCGAAGTACGCAGCTACTATCTGCGCACCCCGCGCCAGGCCACCGCCTGGAAATCGGAAATTTGGCTGGCGATCGACCATGATTTTTTCCCCGCCAAGATGGTGCTGACCGAGGACAACGGCAACCAGTTCGTGCAGATCCTGCGCACCCTCGATATCCAGCCGTAGCGCCACCCGGCGCCGCGCAAACCGAAAGACTCCCATGCTGTTGACCCAATACCGACTCGAACTTGTGGTGCAGGCCGTTCGCATCGCACTCAAAATGGAACATCCGGCCGATGCCGTGCTGCGCCATTTCTTTAAGGAAGAACGCATCGGCTCCAACGAACGCAAACTGGTGGCGGAAACGCTGTTCGGCGTGTTGCGCCACCGCCTGTTGCTGGAACATGCCTGCACCACGGGTGAAAAGGGACAGGCCACCGCCCGCCGCATGGCGCTGGCGTACTGGATGCGTTTCGGCGGCTACAACCTGCGCGAGTTGCAACCGCTGTTGCGCGCGCAAGAGGCGGAATGGCTGCGCGGGGTGAAGGCGATACGCGCCGAAGAGCAGCCGCTCTCCGTGCAGGCCGAACTGCCGCAATGGATCATCGACAAGCTGCGGGTTTATCACAGCGACGAGGAAATCCTCGCGCTGGGCCTGTCCATGCAACAGCCCGCCCCGCTCGATCTGCGCGTGAACAGCCTGCTCGCCAATCGCAACGAAGTGCTGCAATCACTGCAAGCCGAAGGATTTGCGGCGACCGCGACCCCATTCTCGCCCTACGGTATCCGCCTCAAGGACAAACCGGCGTTGAACAAACATGCGTTGTTTCTCACCGGCAAGTTTGAGGTGCAGGACGAAGGTAGCCAGCTGCTGGGGCTGCTGCTGGCACCCAAGCGCAACGACATGGTGGTGGATTTCTGTGCCGGCGCGGGCGGCAAGACGCTGTTGCTGGGCGCGCTGATGAATTCGCAGGGGCGTTTGTATGCGTGGGACATTTCGGAAAAGCGCCTGACCAACCTGAAGCCGCGCCTGAAACGCTCCGGCTTGTCCAATGTGCAACCGCAACGCATCGCGCACGAGAACGACAGCAAAATTAAACGCCTGGCGGGCAAGATCGACCGCGTGCTGGTGGATGCGCCGTGCAGCGGGCTGGGCACCCTGCGCCGCAATCCCGACCTGAAATTCCGCCAGTCGGTGCAGAGTGTGGCGGAGCTGAACGAGAAGCAGCGCGCGATCATCGACTCCGCCGCGCGCCTGCTGAAGAAAGGCGGACGGCTGGTGTATGCGACATGCAGCCTGTTGCAGGAAGAAAACCAGGATGTGGTGAGCGCCTTCCTTGCCACGCATCCCGAATTCTCGCTGGTTCCGGCCGGCGAGGTGCTGCGGCAACTGCATATCGATCTGCCGATGGGGGACACCCTGCAACTCACCCCGCAGCAGCACAATACCGACGGCTTCTTCGCCGCGGTGTTGGAACGCGGCGTTTGAAGGCATCCTGCTTGTCGGGCTGAAGCCTGACCTACAACAACCCCATCGCCACCAGCGCAATGAACGCGCCGAACAGGGCAAAGTGACTGATGCCCTCGATGGCGTTGGTCTCGCCGTCGTGCAGATTGTTCATCACCGCCAGGAAAGTCAGCAGCAGCATGCCTGCCTGCAGCGGGGACAGCGCCATCACGATGCGGTCGCCGCTGATCAGCGCAATCGCCTCGATCACCGGCAGCGTCAACAACACCGTGGCGAGCGAGGCGCCGAGCGCGATGTTGACCGTGGTCTGCATGCGATTCTG
>CAYTZF010000135.1:0-2463 GCA_964442265.1 uncultured Sideroxydans sp. | reverse complement strand
GCCGGTGTTGGGGTGGAAGACATCCACGCCGTTGACCTTGACGCGAACCTGGCCACCATCGGCTGGCAGGATGTCGATGTCAGGTTCGCCGAAGATGACGAAGAGGTTGCCCTTGCCGGTGTTCTTGAGGTCGTCGGCCATGTGCAGGTCGGCGTTCATGCGCGCCTTGAGCACGGGGATGCGACCGAGTTTGTCGAATTCGGATGAATGGGCATCGTAATTGAAGGCGCAGGCGATGAGCACATCAAAACCAGAGTCACCTGCTTCTCGCGCGGCAGAGACCAGATCGGGGCGTGAGACAGTGCCGAACTCGGGGCCGATGAAGATGGCAGCGCGTTTTTCATTGAATTTGGAATTGGGAATTTCGAATTCCGAAGTTTCAGCTTTTTTCCCTTTTTCACTATTCACCATTCCCAATTCACTATTCTCGACGTATCGCGCCTCAGCGCATACGAGGTCGCCCGGCCACGGAGTGAGCGAGGTGAATGTAATTTTGTCTTCCTTGTGCGCCTGCTGTACCCCAGCAGTCTTGAGGTTTTCCAGAATGATCTGGACGAAGTCGCGTTCCTCGCCGTAGCCAGGTTCAGTCTGTGCGGCACGGTCGATCAGTTCGTCGTTTTCATCTACCGCCAGCACGCGGTGTGGCGACAAACTTTCAACGGTGAAGGGCCCAGCGACGCGAACTTTCTTCTTATCCTCGTAGGGTTTGTCATACAGGTATTCGGAATCGGCTTTGGCGGAGATGGAATCGTCGATTTCTTTCTGGCTTGCGATGCGCGCACTCCACCAGTCAGCATGCAGCTTCTTCACCCCACTAGGCCAATTGGTATCTGTATCGCGTGGAATTTCCCAATTCTGCCATTGCTTACCCAGCGACTTATTCAGTTGTTCGAGAAATGGTTCCAGTGTCAGCTGCCACTTGTCCCAGATTACGTCGATCTCCGTATTATTGGCGATAGACTTCAGGGTGACGTGCGGCACGCGCTCATAGACAAAGCCTTGGCGGATGTTGCCGTGCACGGGTTGACTTGAGGGCACGTTGCGTGTGACTTCTCCTTCCTTGATTTGCCCTTCGCGGCTGTCGGATAAAAGATAGTAAGGATAGCGTGCGCCCATGATACGAGCACGAGCCAGTGCAAGAGCAACACGCGATGTGTCAAGAGTAATCCAGCGGCGGCCCCATTGTTCGGCAACATACGCTGTGGTGCCAGAGCCACAAGTGGGATCAAGGACAAGATCGCCGGGGTCAGTGGCCATGAGAATACACCTTTGAACTACCAACTCATTTGTCTCAACTACATATCTCTGATCACGAGCCCCAATCGTGTCTGTCCATGTCAGATTTAGCTTGGTTGTATCGTCATCAGACAATTTCATAACGTAGCGAAGGTAGTTGCCTTCGATTTCAAATCGGCCTGCTTTCGCTACTCGCTCAAGCTTTTCTATTCCTGACGGATAACATTGTCCTGGAGCCGGCGACCATTTCTTTCCTTGAAAAGGAAGTTCGTATACATCTTTCGCGCTAAATGATGGTGGCCACATTGAGACAAGTCTCAACGGATCACCAGATGGATTTTGCTCTAGCTCTTTCTTCGAGAATTTCTTGCGAGTCGTGGAATCCATCTGACGCCAGTTCCAATGAAAGTCGCCTGTGATGTCGATTGGCTTGAAGATTCGACGAAACTTTGTCTGTGCCGAATTTTTGCTAAACCAGATAATGTAGTCACCCATACGCTCAAGGTAAGTTGCCCCAAGCGGCATGGTTTTTTTGCGAAACCAGATCAAACCAATGAAATTATCTTCACCAAACACCTCATCCATAACAGCACGAACCCGGTGCACATTCTCATCCCCAATCTGTACAAAGATCGATCCCGAGTCGGTTAACAAATCCCGGGCTACGGTCAGTCGGTCGCGTAGATAAGTCAGATAGGAATGAATACCATCGCGCCAAGTATCGCGGAACGCCTTAACCTGCTCCGGCTCGCGCGTAATGTAGTCTTTTCCTTCCGCTTTCGCCGCTCGGTCGGTAGTGCTCCATTGGAAATTGGAATTAAATTTAATACCGTAGGGTGGATCGAAGAATACGCACTGCACCTTGCCGCGCAACCCTTCTCGCTCTGCCAGCGAAGCCATGACTTGCAGGCTGTCGCCCAAGATCATGCGGTTAGCCCAGTGAGCGTCGTGCTGATAGAACTCGGTCTTGGCGTTATCGTCTGGCAGGCCGTTGAAGTCACCGAACAGGTCGGTGGTGAAGCCAGATTGATTGGCTGCTTTACCTGCCTCGACTTGCTCTGTCTGCCGCTTCAGGTCGTCGATCAACACCTTGGGATGCACCTTCTCCTGAATGTAGAGCGGTGGTGCGTGAACCACCAGGTCAGACCAATCTTGCTCATCCTTACCGCGCCAGACCAGTTGCGGGTCGAGGTCACGATTGCGTCGCTCATACGCCACACGAATCGG
>CAYTZF010000134.1:0-12679 GCA_964442265.1 uncultured Sideroxydans sp. | reverse complement strand
CATCTGGTGGTGCAGGAGATCAAGCAATGGGAGCGCGTGCTGGAAGCCAGCCACGAATTACTGGAAGCGCGTTTCGACATCCATCACGCCACCCTGCAACCGGAGCCGCTGGCGCGCACCGTGCGCTGGCGCGAGCCGCCGGGGCATGACCACGATCACGACGAACATGACCATGGAGATAACGCGCACAACTGAAAAGGAGTCACCATGAAGAAGTTGTTTATGCTGTTGTTTTCTTTACTTGCTCCCGTCCCGGTCATCGCGGCCGCCGCCGATGCACCCGACTGGTACTACCCGCAATGGCTGGCCGAAGCGCCGCATGCGGCGGTGTTCAAAGTACGCGACACGGTCAACAAATACGGCCGCTACGCCGGCGAACCCAAGATCATCACCCTCAAGGATCTGATCAAGTTCCACGGCCACTTCTGCGGCGGACTGGTGGAAGGGGCGACGGTGTTGAGCGTGGCGTTCGATCATCTGTTCCCCGGCGGCATCATCGACCGCACCGACCTGATGATCGCCTCCAACAACTCCGCCTGCGGCGGCGACGTGGCGGCTTATCTGACAGGCACACGCACGCGATTCGGCACGCATCTCATCGACCCCAAACTCAAGGAAAGCGATTTCGTGGTCAAGCGCCTCTCCACCGGCAAGACCGTGCGCGCGGTGATCAACGCCGCCACCTATCCGCACGACGTGCGCACGCAGATGAAGAAGATCGAATCGGGCAAGTTTGAACCCGCCGACATCAATCTGTTCCAGGACCTGCAATGGGCTTACGCGAAGAAGCTGGTGAGCCGGCCCGCCACCGAATCGGTGGATGTGACCGACAACCCCGACTACACCTGGCCGGAGCCGCCCTGCAAAGACATGGGCAAGCGCCGCGACAACGATTATAAAAACGTGCCGGAAGTGCAATGACAGAAGATGAACATGAATAATAGACAACCGCGTGAATTCTGGCCGCCGCTGGCCGCTGGAGTCGGTCTGGGACTGGCGCTGTTGCTGATGTTTCTCGGCACCGGTCACGGCCTCGGGGCAAACGGATTTTTTACCCGTCTCGATGCGTCGCTGTCTGATCTGATCGCCCCGGCGTGGGCGGCGACGAACGGCTATTTCATCGCCTATCTGGGCAAGGGTAGTGCGCTGGATACGTGGATCAGTTGGGAAATCGCGGGGGTCGCCCTCGGCGCACTGGTCGCCAGTCTCACCACCCGGCGCTTCCGCTTCCGCATCGAGCGCGGGCCGAACCTCGGCGTGAACGCACGCCTCGGGCTGGCGCTGCTGGGCGGCGTGCTGACCGGTTTCGGCGCACCCTTGGCACGCGGCTGCACCAGCGGCCTCGGTCTTTCCGGCGGCGCTGTTCTCGCGGTCGCCGCTTTCGTCTTTCTGGGCGCATTCTTCATTGCGGGTTTGCTGGTGTCCCTGTACACACGGAGGTTATGGCAATGATTTTTCCCCTCGAAAATGGCGGCAGTCTGATCGTGCTCATCGCCGGATTTTTATTTGGCTATTTTCTCGAAGTCTCCGGTCTGGGCAGTCCGCGCAAGCTCAACGCCCAGTTCACCCTGCGCGACTGGAGCGTATTCAAGGTCATGTTCGTCGCCATCGTGGTGGCGGCGGTCGGCCTGTGGCTGTTCGAGGCGGCGGGCTGGTTGCGCTTCGACGCGTTGAAAGTGCAAACCACGTTCTTCTGGGCCATGGCGGTTGGCGGCGCGTTGCTCGGCGCGGGGCTGGCGATTGGCGGTTACTGTCCCGGCACTTCGGTGGTCGGCTTGTTCAGCGGGCGCCTCGATGCCTTGCTCTTCTTGCTCGGCATGCTGATCGGCACCCTGTTGTTCGCCGCCAACTTCGATTTGTTGCAGGGTTTTTATCAGGCGGGGCAGGGCCCGAAAGGACAGACCCTGGTGGCGCTGACCGGTTGGCCGACCTGGCTGATCCTGCTATTGCTGGCAGGTCTTGCGGCGGCAGGATTCCGTTTGGGCGCATGGCTTGAAACCAGGCGCGGCGGTGTCATCAGCGCAAGCGAGTTGGCGGAGTGAACGTGAATCAAAACGCGTACACGGTTGAACCGGCCTTCGTGCTGCTGTTTTCCATTCGGCTGAAAGGCGCGTTCAAGGGTTTTGACACATCAGTCGGTCGAGGAACTCATTGCGCTCAAGCAGGAAGTGATCGACGGCCTGGAGGAATACTATGGCGCGATCACCAACGCCACCCGCTTCCGCGATGCGGTGACCGCCGACGGCGAAACGCTGCTCGGCGTCGGGGACATCTATGATGCCGTGGTGGTGACCGGTCTGGGATTGGCGCTGCTATTGAAAGGAAAAGTCGAATGAGCATGAATATGAACCAACGCAGGCAATCGGAATGGGTTGTCCTGATAATCGTCGCCATTAGGAAAACAAAATGAAACTCCCCTTTACCCTGCCAAGGCAGGTCTGGTTTGTTGTAATAGGCATCGCGCTGCTGCTGGCTTTCGGCTGGCTGGCGATGACGAGCGGGCCATTCGCACCGGTCAAGGTGACCGTGACCCGGGTTGCCCAAGGCGAGGTGGCACCCGCCCTGTTCGGCATCGGCACGGTCGAGGCGCGGCGCGCTTATCTGATCGGGCCGACTGCCGCCGGGCGCGTAAGCCGTGTGCTGGTGGATGTGGGTGACAGCGTGAAGGCGGGTCAATTGCTGGCGGAAATGGACCCGGTGGATCTCGACAAACGGGTGGCTTCCGCTGCGGCGGCCACCGCACGCGGCCAGAGTGCAGTGATGACAGCGCAGGCGCAGGTGAACGATGCCAGGAGCCGCCAGGCACTGGCCGCCAGCGAAGCGCAGCGCTACATTGATCTGGGCAAAAAGAATTTCGTCAGCCAGAGCGTGGTGGACGCCAAGTTGCAACAACAGCAGTCGGCAGATGCCCAATTGGCTGCCGCCGGATCTGCGCTGGCCAGCGCCCGGCAGGACTTGGCCCGGCTGGAAGCCGATCGGGCCGGTGCACAACAGCAGCGCGGGAATATTCGTTTGCGGGCGCCGGTCGATGGCGTGGTGACGGCGCGCGATGCGGAGCCCGGCTCCACAGTGGTTGCCGGGCAAGCGGTGCTGAAGTTGCAGGAACCGGGCAGCCTGTGGGTCACGGTGCGTCTGGATCAGGGCCGTTCTGCGGGATTGCGCGCGGGTCTGCCGGCGGAAATCACGCTGCGTTCCAATCCGGGCAAGGTGCTGACCGGCAAGGTCGCGCGCGTCGAGCCGATCAGCGACAGCGTGACCGAGGAACGCATCGCCCAAGTGGCGTTCGACAGCCTGCCGCAAGGGGTGACCAACAATGAAATGGCGGAAGTGAACTTGCGCCTGCCCGTTGTGGCCGATGCCTTGATTCTGCCCAATGCCGCATTACGCCATCGTGGTGCCGAGGTTGGCGCGTGGTTGCGCGCCGACGGCAAGCTGCGCTTCGTCCCGGTGAAAACCGGCGCAACCGGTCTCGACGGCAAGGTGCAGATCACCGCAGGACTGAAGGCGGGCGACGAAGTGGTGGTCTATAGCGAGCGCGAGCTCAAGGACGACAGCCGCATCAAGGTGGTGGATACGCTCGGAACGGCAAAATGATCAGCCTCGCCGGCCGCGACATCCTGCATTCCTGGGGCAAGTTCGTCCTCACCGGGCTCGGCCTCGGGCTCTTGATCGGCGTCACCTTCACCATGGCCGGGGTGTATCGCGGCATGGTGGATGACGCCAGGGTGCTGCTTAACAACAGCGGCGCCGACCTGTGGGTGGTGCAGAAGGACACCCTCGGCCCCTATGCCGAGTCGTCGAGCATTCCCGACGACGTTTATCGCGGCATCCTCGGTATGCCCGGCGTGGCGCAGGCGGCCAATGTCACCTATCTCACCATGCAGGTGCGCAAAGAGGGTACCGATGTGCGCGCCATGGTGGTGGGCTTCGCGCCGGGCCAGCCGGGTGAGCCCAATTATCTGGTGGCGGGGCGGCGCATCACCCGCAGCCATTACGAGGCGGTGGCCGATGTGATGAGCCGTTTCAATGTCGGTGACCGCATCCGCATCCGCCGCCATGAATACACGGTGGTCGGCCTGACCCGGCGCATGGTGTCCTCCGGCGGTGACCCGATGGTATTCATTCCGCTCAAGGACGCGCAGGAAGCGCAGTTCCTCAAGGACAACGATGCCATCGTCAACAGCCGTGCCCGCACCGCCGCCAACCCCGCGCTCAACCGCCCCGGCGTGCCGGGTTTGCTGGAGGCTATCGAGGCTTCGCAGACCAGCAACCATAACGTCAACGCCGTGCTGGTGCGGGTGGCCGAGGGACGTTCCGCCGAGGCGGTGGCGCAGGGAATCCGCCGCTGGAAGCATTTGCAGGCGTATACGCGGGCGCAGATGGAAGACATCCTGATCGCCAAGCTGATCGCCACCGCCTCCAAGCAAATCGGCATGTTTTTGGTGATTCTGATGATCGTCAGCGCGGCCATCGTCGCCTTCATCATCTACACCATGACCCTGGGCAAGATTCGCGAGATCGCCGTGCTGAAACTGATTGGCACCCATAACATCACCATCTCCAGCATGATCCTGCAACAGGCGCTGGGACTGGGGCTGATCGGCTTTGTCGTGGGCAAGATCGCCGCCACGATCTGGGGACCGCTGTTCCCGAAATACGTGCTGCTGCTGCCCGAGGATGCGGCACGCGGCTTCGTGGTCGTGATGGTTGTTTGCATGCTGGCCAGCACCCTGGCGATACGCGCGGCGATCAAGGTTGATCCGGCGACGGCAATTGGGGGCTGACATGGAAAAGGGTGTGGGTATCCAAATTGAAGGGCTGAGCAAGCGTTACGGCGCGGGCGATACTGCCGTCGATGCGCTCAAGGAAGTGAACATGAGCGTCGCCCCCGGCGAGGTGGTCGGCCTCATCGGCCCGAGCGGTTCCGGCAAGACCACCCTGCTCAAATGCCTGGGCGCGGTGATCGAACCGACGCAGGGCCGCATGACGCTGGGCGGCGAGGTGATTTACGACAACGGCTGGAAGATTAAAGATTTGCGCGTGCTGCGCCGCGATCGCATCGGCTTCATCTTCCAGGCGCCTTACCTGATCCCATTTCTCGACGTGACCGACAATGTGGCGCTGTTGCCCATGCTGGCGGGGCGACCCAATGGGGAATCCCGCGCCCGCGCACTGGAATTGTTGCAGGCGCTCGACGTGGCGCACCGGGCGAAGGGTGAAACTTCCGAACTTTCCGGCGGCGAACAGCAACGTGTGTCCATCGCCCGCGCGCTGGCCAACCGCCCGCCCGTGATCCTGGCCGACGAACCCACCGCGCCGCTGGACAGCGAAAGGGCGCTGGCCGTGATGCGTATCCTCAACCAGATGGCCACGCAGTACCAGACCGCCATCATCGTCGTCACCCATGACGAGAAGATCATTCCCACCTTCAAGCGCATCTACCACATCCGCGACGGGCGGACGGTCGAGGAGGCGGGGGAAGGACGGTCGCTGGAATGACCGGGGAAGTTCAGCCGGGTGCATCATATTTGTAAACGGGAGTGAAACCATGGAATACAAGGACTACTACCAGATCATGGGGGTCAAGCGCGACGCGCCCCAGGACGAGATCAAGCGCGCCTACCGCGTGCTGGCGCGCAAATACCACCCCGATGTGAGCAAGGAGGCGGATGCCGAGACGCGCTTCAAGGAACTGGGCGAAGCCTACGAGGTGTTGAAGGATCCGGAAAAGCGGGCGGCCTATGATCGATTGGGCGCGAACTGGAAGGCGGGCGAGAACTTTCAGCCGCCGCCGGACTGGAATGCGGGCTTCGAATTTTCCGGCGGCGGTTTCACCGGCGGCGATGCCGCGGATTACAGCGATTTTTTCGAGTCGCTGTACGGTCGCGGTTTCCGGCCGAGGGGCGCGGGCCGCGCCACGTTTCACGCGCGCGGCGAAGATCGTCACGCCAAAGTGCAGATCGATGTGGAAGACGCCTATGCCGGCGCCAGCCGCAGTATCGTGCTGCAGGTACCGCAGCTTGATGCGCAAGGGCATGTCACGCTGCGCGAGCACAAACTGAACGTGGCGATACCGCGCGGCATTCGCGCCGGACAGCAAATCCGCCTGAGCGGCCAGGGTGCGCCCGGCAGCGGACAGGGCAAGCCGGGCGACTTGTATCTGGAAGTCGAATTTCGCCCGCACCCGCGCTACCGCGTCGAAGCGCGCGATGTGTATCTCGATCTGCCGCTCGCCCCGTGGGAGGCCGCGCTGGGGGCGATGGTGCAGACGCCCAGCCCGGGCGGGGCAGTCGAACTCAAGATTCCCGCAGGCTCTGCCGCCGGGCGCAAGTTGCGCCTGAAAGGACGCGGCATACCGGGCAATCCGCCGGGCGATCTTTATGTCGTGCTGCAAATCGTCCTGCCGCCGGCCGATGGCGAGGCGGCGCAGGCGTTTTATCGCGGCATGGCGGAACAGTTCGCCACTTTCGATCCGCGCGCCAAACTGGGAGTGTGACCATGACGAACGAAAAAATGTTGCCGCAAACCACAACCATCGTGCTGGACGAGCAGGTCGAGTTGAGCCTGGCGGAATTCTGCCGCGCGTGCGCGGTGCATGCCGAACTGGTCATTGATCTGGTCGATGAAGGCATTCTCGATCCGGCCGGGCCAACGCCGCAGTGTTGGCGCTTCAGCGGCAGCCAGTTGCGCCGCGCCAGAATCGCCCTGCGTTTGCAGCACGACCTCGGAGTCAATCTGGCGGGGGCGGCGCTGGCTGTCATTTTGCTGGAAGAGAACGAAGCATTGCAGGCGCAACTCGACGTGCTGCGCGGCCGGGTCGAATGAACGCTGCTGCGGAAAGCGGCCCGAATAAGAAACGTTGAGATTCGTTAGATTGATGCGGCAAGCAGGCCGATCATCTGACGCTATTCCATTGCTTGCCTGCTATAAGGAGAACGAAATGCCCGATCCGAAATTCAGCAAACCGTGGCACGGCGTGCCCAAGGACCAGATCAACTGGCATCCCACGGTGCTGGAGGAAGCCTGTATCGGTTGCGGTACCTGCGTCACCGGCTGCAGCCGCCTGGTTTATCGTTTCGATTTCGAGCGCAAGAAACCGGTGGTGGTCGATCCGATGAATTGCATGGTCGGCTGCACGACCTGCGCCAACACCTGCCCGGCGCACGCCATCCGCTTCCCGCCGATGTCCGAAATCTTCGCGCTGGAAAACAGCGCGGCTGTGCACCACGCCATCGAGGACGATCTGATCGCGCGGCGCGATGTGCTGGCCTTGCAGACATCCATACCGCACCCGGACCGGCTGGTGCAGATGCAGGTTGCCGGGATTCAGCGACCCAATCCGGACACGCTGCTGGTGCATCTGGAGCCGGCAGTGGCGGGCGAATGTTTCTGCCAGTTTGCGCCCGGCCAGTATGTCGAAGTCATGATCCCGCAGTCCGGCTTCATGACGCGCTCGTATTCCATCAGCAATGCGCCGCGCGCCGACGGCAGCATCGACTTGCAGGTGCGCCGCGTCAAGGATGGCCGCTTGTCCGATTGGGCCTTCAATCGGATGCAGGTCGGTGACAGCGTGACCGTGCGCGGGCCGCTCGGCAGTTTCACCATGCGTTCCGCCGTGGATCGCCCGCTGCTGTTCGTGGCCGGCGGCACCGGACTCGCCCCCGTCCACGCCCTGTTGATGCAACAGCTCGCCCTCACGCCGCAGCGGGACATGGTGCTGGTCTGGGGGGTCGGTGATGCGCGCGACTTTTACCGGCTCGATCTGCTGGAACAATACCTGCAGCAGGATAAAAACCTGAGCGTGGTGCTGGTGGCCGAGCGCGGTCTGGATGCGCAATCCATTCCCGCCGGGATGCGCACCGTCAGCGGCAATGTGGTGGATGCGCTGCGCACTGTCACGGCACAACTGGCCGGACGCGATGCCTACCTGGCCGGGCCGCCCGGCATGCTGGCGGCGGCAGTGGCCGAATTGCGCGCCAACGGACTGGCCCGCGAGCAGATATTGACTGATGCATTCGGGTTGGAATGATTCGTCCGTCATTTTGACAACGAGGTAAACAGGATGAAAAAGTACGCTGTACTGATTGCGTTTGGGCTGTTTTCGTTTGCCCTGCCGGCGCTGGCCGCCAATGGCAACGTATCTGCCGGCACCACCGCCGACCACAGCAAGTTCAAGGCGCTGCAGGGGCCTTTCAAGACGGGCGAGGAGGTGACGCAAGCCTGCCTGAAATGTCACACCGAGGCCGCCGGGCAGGTGATGCAGACCCGCCACTGGACCTGGGATTACACCAATCCCGGCACCGGCCAGCGTCTGGGCAAGAAGACTATGTTGAACAGCTTCTGCATCGCCGACCGCAGCAACGAAGCCTTCTGCAACGCATGCCATGTGGGCTACGGCTGGAAGGATGACAAGTTCGATTTCAGCTCGGAGAAAAATGTCGATTGCCTGTCCTGCCACAATCAGGGCAATTACAAAAAAATCCCCGGTCTGGCCGGTCATCCCGCTTATCGGCGCATGGAATCACCGCCCGGTTCCGGCAAGTTCATCGAGGCGGTGAATCTGCCCCGGGTTGCGCAGCATATCGGCAAGACCAGCCGCGACACCTGCGGCGCCTGCCACTTTTACGGCGGCGGCGGCGACGGCGTGAAGCATGGCGACCTCGATTCCTCGCTGAATAAACCGACGCGGGAACTGGACGTGCACATGGGCACGGATGGCGGCAACTTCACCTGTGCCACCTGCCATCTGACGGAAGGCCACAAAATTGCCGGTAGCCGCGTTGCGCCGACTGCTGCCGATCCGCACGCCGCAATGCGGCGCGGCGAGAAAAGCGGGCGCAACCCCGCCACCTGCCAAGCCTGCCACGGCGATCAGCCGCACAAGCCGGGTGTGGGCGGCAGTTTGCTGGGCATGTTGACGCGGGGCGACCGGCTCAACGCCCACACCCATAAACTGGCTTGCCAGACCTGCCACATTCCCGCCTTTGCCCGTGGCGGCGTGCCGACCAAGATGCGCTGGGACTGGTCCACCGCAGGCACGCTGGATGCCAACGGCAAGCCGTTCCAGAAAAAGGACGAACACGGCCACGTCATCTTCGACAGCAAGAAGGGTGATTTCGGTTTGGGTGAGAACGTGCAGCCGGATTACGTCTGGTTCGACGGCCGTGTGGACTACACCCTGAAAACCGACCGCATCGATCCCGCGCAGGTCGTGCGCATTAACCGTTTTCACGGCGAACCCGGCGCCCCCGATGCGCGTATCTGGCCGGTGAAACGCTTTACCGGCAAGCAGCCTTACGATCTGGAATATCTAACCCTGCTGGTGCCGCATACCGCCACGCCGGACAAAACCGCACTCTGGTACAACTATGACTGGCCCAAGGCGCTGGCCGCCGGCACCAAGGCGGCCGGCCAGCCCTTCAGCGGCAAATTCGGTTTTGCCGAAACCGAAATGCTGTGGCCGATCACCCATATGGTCGCGCCGAAGGAGCAGGCATTGGGTTGCGGCGAGTGTCACAGCCGCAATGGGCGCTTGCAGGAAGTGGGCGGTGTCTATCTGCCGGGCCACGATTACACGCCGTGGCTGGACCGTGCCGGTTTCGGCCTGGCCCTGCTGGCTTTGCTGGGGGTGCTGGGCCACGGCGCTCTGCGCATCCTCACCCGCAACCGTCGCGAGGAATAATGCCATGACCAACCCTCTCTATATTTTCAAACGCTTCGAACGCTTTTGGCACTGGGGGCAGGCATTGCTGATCATCGCCATGCTGATCACCGGTTTCGAGATTCACGGCAGCTACCCTCTGTTCGGTTTTCAGCAGGCCGTGGGCATCCATACCTTTTCCGCCTGGGCGCTGATTATGCTGTGGGTATTCGCCATCTTCTGGCACTCCACCACCGGCGAATGGCGCCAATACATTCCCACGCTGAAGAATGTGGACACCATGTTCCGCTACTACGTGCTGGGCATTTTCACCGGTGCGCCGCATCCGTATCGCGTGACCCAGTTGAAGAAGCACAATCCATTGCAGCGCCTGTCCTATTTGATCCTGTTGGTGGGAATCAATCCGCTGCTCTGGCTCACTGGACTGGGATTGCTTTACTACCGATCCTGGCGCGATGCCGCGTCGGCGGTGATGAACCTGGAGACGGTGGCACTGCTGCACACGGTCAGCGCCTTTATGATGCTGATCTTCCTCGTCGTGCACGTCTATCTCACCACCACCGGCCACACGCCGCTGGCGCACATCCGGGCGATGATCACGGGGTATGAAGAGGTGGAAGACTGAATCGCCCATGGGCGGAGATTGGGCGGCAGGGGCACCGGCGGGCTGGGTACAAAAGCTGAGGGAACGCGAACGCTGTCTGCTCAAACTGATGTTCGGGATGGCAGGGCTCGCCGCGCGCCCGACCCGGTCAAATCGGGGCTGATCTGCAGAGAGGTTGAATGCGGAAGCGTGGTCTATGCGGTGTGCTTCAGGGAGAGCGTCGGCAATTCGTTGATCTGCAGGACGGGCGTGGCGACCTTGACCTTGCCGCCGGACTGTTCGAACGCCTCGAGAATCGCACTGAACAATCTATCCTTGGTGGCACGCCGCGTGCGGTAGTCGGTGAGGTAGCGCAGGGTGAGTTCGGTCCAGTTGGCGTCGAAGCCGAGGGTGACGACGATGTCCAGCGGCGTGTCTTCCGCGCGGTGATGCAGCAGAAAGCCGGACCAGGTTTCGCGTGCGGCGGTCAGGGTCGCGCCCTGCAGGCGGTGGCCGACTTCGAGCAGGATCTCGCGCGCCAGGCGGTGGTCGGATCCGTTGGCCACCGGCACCACGAGTTCGTCCCACAGGTAAGGGAAATCGACGCTGTAGTTCAGCACCTGTTCGCGCAGCACGATATTGTTGGGCAGATACACCACGCGCCCGTTGTACAGGTCGGATTTGACCCAGTCGCCGCATTCCATCACGGTGGTGGTGAGCGGGCCGATGTCCATCACGTCACCCATCACGCCGCCGAGCCGGATACGGTCGCCGGGTTTGTACAGATTGCCGAAAGTGACCACCAGCGAGCCGAACAGGCTCTGGATCATCTCGCGCAGGGCGAAGCCGATACCGACCCCGAGCAAGCCGATCAGCACCGGCAGGTTGGACAACTGGTTGCTGAAAATGGAAATCGCCACGATTAGCCCCAGCACATATCCGGCCAGACTGAGCACCTTGCGCGTCTTGTAGCGCAGGTCGTTGTCGCGGATTTTCAGCGTGGCGACGCGCTGGGTGAAGCGCACCAGCAGCAGCACCAGTACCAGGCCGATGAGCAACGCGATGAAATTGTTGAACAGCGGGTGCGAAGTCAGATTCTGCAACAGGTCGGTCATGGTCGGGTTCGCCGGCGGTTAATGGTGCGTGTTTTCCGCCAGTTTCTCGGCGGAGAATTTCCGGCGGTTGCTGCCGATGATCGCCAGCAGTGCGCCGGAGTAAAGGAAAGTGGATAGCATGATAACGCCGATGACCACCGCCTTGAACATTTCCAGGTGCGGGAACGCGGCGGGAATCATGGTCAGCATGACGATGGAGAGGCCGCCCTTGATCCCGGCAAAGGTTAGCACGCTCCACCAGCGCACGCCGATGTCGGTCATCTTTTCCGTGCGGTTGGCGATGGCGGCGAACAGCCCCATCATCGCGCCGCGAATCACGGTGGTGGCGGCGAACATCACCAAAATCTCGGTCTTGTAATGCCACAGCAGGGCAAGGTCGATCATTTCCGCCATCGCGACGAACAACAGGGTGTTGGCGACCACCGCCAGCAATTGCACATCTTCCTTGCTGCGCAGGTGGCGGTCGCGCTCCTCGATGGTGGCGCGCAGGCGCAGCAACACGTTGCCGATCACATTGGACGAGGCATCGCGCTGCCGGGCCTCCTGCTGCAAGGCGCTTTGGTCCTGCTCGATGCGCCGGTCTTCGTGCTCGATCGAGCGGGTCATCACGTGATTGACCGTGATGGTGGCGAAGATCACCGCCAGAATGCCGGACAGATGCAGATGGGAATGGCCGCCGAGCAGGTTGAGCAGGACATGGAAATGTTCCGCCAACTCGAACGCGCCGTAGCCGGTCAGGATGAGCACCATGATTTCGGCGATGCGGTTGTGTGTGGATTTCATCGCCAGCAAACCGAGCAGGCCCACTGCCATGCCGGTCACGACCGAGCCGAGCATCACCTCGGCGCTGACTTCGAGCACGTAAAAAGTGCTCAACTCGCCGCCGCCCAGCGCGTACAGGCCGACAAACACGAACACGATCAGCGCGGTGGCGTCGTTCAGCAGGCTTTCCCCTTCGGCCAGAATCTTCAGCCGGTGCGGCAGCTCGAATTTGCCAAAAATACTCACGACCGAAACCGGATCGGTCGCCAGCACCATGGCAAACAGCACCACCACCGCCGCCGTGGATAGCGCGTAATCGGCAAACAGCCAGTCGGCAATGGCCAGCGCCATCAGCACCGACAGGATGACCGATACCACAGTGAGATAGAGCAGACTCCAGAGATGGGTCTTGAGGTCTGCCACCTTCACTTCCAGGGAGTCGGAGATCAGCAGGATCGGCAACAGGAAAATGACCAGGATGGCGAAATGCTCGGCATCGCCGGTCAACACCGGCACTTGCTGAAAACCGTAATGGGCAAAGAACGACAGCAGAATCAG
>CAYTZF010000133.1:0-2153 GCA_964442265.1 uncultured Sideroxydans sp. | reverse complement strand
CAATCCATTGCAGTTTGGGCCGAACGAGGATTTCGACAGCTATCCGCGCACGCTGGAGGCGGATTGCGCCAAGCTGCATGGGCTGGCGGATGTGGTGTTCGCCCCGTCCGTGGCCGGGATGTATCCGGAAAAACAAACCCTTTTCGTCGAGCCTCCACCCATCGCCAACGAGCTGTGCGGCGCGTTCCGTCCCGGCCATTTTCGCGGTATGGCAACGGTGGTGTTGAAACTGCTGAATCTGGTGCAGCCGCAGGTGGCGCTGTTCGGCAAAAAGGATTACCAGCAACTGGCGATCATCCGGCAGATGGTGAGCCAGTTCAATTTGCCCGTGACCCTCGTCGGCGGCGAGACGGTGCGCGCGGCGGACGGGCTGGCCCTGTCCTCGCGCAATCAATA
Organism: uncultured Sideroxydans sp.; assembly: GCA_964442265.1. GTDB lineage: Bacteria > Pseudomonadota > Gammaproteobacteria > Burkholderiales > Gallionellaceae > Sideroxyarcus. The sequence goes on along the minus strand of CAYTZF010000133.1, from coordinate 1,757 downwards.
TCTCTCGCCCGCCGAGCGAACCGAAGCGCCTTTCCTGTATCAAACCTTGGCGAATGCGGCAGACGCACTGCATGCGGGTGACAAAGACCATGCCGCCATCGAGCAGAAGGCGGCACAGGCGCTTGCCAGCCACGGCTGGCAGGTGGAATATGTGTCCATCCGCGCCCAGGCCGGACTGGGCAAACCGCAACCCGGCGAGCGCGCACTGGTGATTTTGGCGGCGGCCCGTCTCGGTGCGCCCCGGCTGATCGACAACATCGAGGTTTGTCTTTGAGGCTCCGGCGTTTATAATGCGCGACCCCGTAGCCAGACGGCGGAACAGGAGGTGACCATGCAACGAACCATGCTACAAGCCAAATTGCATCGTGTGCGCGTAACGCAGTCCGAGCTGCATTACGAGGGTTCGTGCGCCATCGATGACGACTTTCTCGATGCGTCCGGCATCCGCGAATACCAGCAGATCGACATTTACAATGTCAGCAACGGCGAGCGTTTTACCACCTATGCCATTCGCGCCGCGCGCGGCTCGCGCACCATCTCGGTCAACGGTGCCGCCGCGCACAAGGCCGCTCCGGGCGATATTCTCATCATCGCTGCCTACGCGAACTATTCCGAGCTGGAATTGCAGAAATATCATCCGTCGCTGGTTTATTTCGACGAGCACAACCGCATCATCGAACAGCGCCAGCAGATCCCGGTGCAAGCTGCGGCCTGATCCTGACAGCATGAATAGAAAAGCCCCGCTTTGGCGGGGCTTGTTTTTTGTGTGGGTCGGGTTTTAACCCGGCAAGTCGGACTGAAGTCCGACCTGCCGTTCAGCCGACATTCAGATGCGTTTCGCCAGTTCGGCCGCCTTGCCGAGGTAAGTCTCCGGGCTCAAGGCCTGCAGCCGTTGCTTCTCGCTTTCGGGAATGTCCAGCGTCTGGATGAAGGCGGCGAGACTTTCCCTGTTGATGCCGCCCTTGCCGCGCGTGAGTTCCTTCAGTTTTTCGTAGGCGTTCTCAATGTTGTAGCGGCGCATCACGGTCTGGATCGGTTCCGCCAGCACTTCCCAACTGCTGTTCAGGTCTTCCGCCAATTTTTGCGGATTGGCTTCCAGTTTGTTCAAGCCTTTCAAACACGATTCATAGGCGAGCAGGGTGTAGCCCATCGCCACGCCCATGTTGCGCAGCACGGTGGAATCGGTCAGGTCGCGCTGCCAGCGCGAGATCGGCAGCTTCTCGGACAGATGCCGCAACAGTGCGTTGGCGAGACCGAGGTTGCCTTCCGAGTTTTCAAAGTCGATCGGGTTAACCTTGTGCGGCATGGTGGAGGAGCCGACTTCGCCGGCCACCACGCGCTGCTTGAAATAACCGAGCGAAATGTAGCCCCACAGGTCGCGGTCGAGGTCGATCAGGATGGTGTTGGCGCGCGCGCAGGCATCGTACAGTTCGGCCATGTAATCGTGCGGCTCGATCTGGATGGTGTAGGGATTGAACACCAGGCCGCGCGCCTCGACGAAGCGCTGGGCGAAGTGCTCCCAATCCGCCTCGGGGTAAGCCGACAGGTGCGCGTTGTAATTGCCCACCGCGCCGTTGATCTTGCCGAGGATTTCAACGGCGGCGATGCGCGTGCACGCGCGGCGCAGGCGATACACCACGTTCGCCATCTCCTTACCCAGCGTGCTGGGGGTGGCGGTCTGGCCGTGGGTGCGGCACAACAGCGGCACGGCCGCATGTTCATGCGCCAGCGCCTGCAATTTATCGATGATGGCGCGC
>CAYTZF010000132.1:0-6544 GCA_964442265.1 uncultured Sideroxydans sp. | reverse complement strand
CAATGTGGTGGAAGAGTTGGTGAACATGATCCAGACCCAGCGCGCCTACGAGATCAACTCGAAGTCCATCACCACCTCCGACCAGATGCTGCAAAGACTGACCCAAATTTAGCGAGGCCCGGCAATGATTCGTCTGATTTTTCTTGCATTGGGTGTGGCGCTTCTCGGCGCCTGCGCACCGTCCACCAGCATCCGCGCGCCGCTGACGGCCAGTCCGCCTGCGTCGCCCGCCGCGCCACCCCCCAACGGCGCGATCTTCCGGGCCGGGGTGAACGACCGGCCCCTGTTCGAAGACCGGCGCGCGCGCCACGTCGGCGATCTGCTTACCATCGTGATTGCCGAAAGTACCTCGGCCACCGGCAAGTCGGATAGCTCGCTGGAGAACAGCGGCAGTGCAAGCCTGCAGTCGCAGCTGGTGGTTCCGGGCGGCTATTCCGGCAGCAGCAGCGTCAATTCGTCCAGCAAGAACGACGCTTCGGGCACCAACACCTTCAACGGCACGCTGACCGCGACGGTGACCGAGGTGTTGCCCAACGGCAATCTGCGCGTGGCGGGCGGAAAGCAGGTGAGCATCCGCCATTCAAACGAATATGTGCGTTTCTCCGGCGTGGTCTTTACGCCGGATATTCGCGGCGACAACACGGTGCTATCGACCCGGGTGGCCGACGTGCACCTGGAATACAAGGGCACGACCAGCCTCGATGCGGCCGACGTGACCAGCATGTTCGCGCGCATCTTCGCCAGCGTGCTGCCGTTCTAGGAGATTGCGATGAAACATCTGTTGAAGTTGGTACTGGCGGTTTTGCTCGGATTGTCCACCTTTGGCGCCGCCGCCGAGCGGATCAAGGATTTGGCCAGTGTGCAGGGGGTGCGCGAGAACCAGTTGCTCGGCTACGGCCTGGTGGTCGGGTTGGACGGCAGCGGCGACCAGACCACGCAGACGCCGTTTACCGTGCAGAGCATCGTGACCATGCTGGCGCAGATGGGGGTAACCCTGCCGCCCGGCACCAGTTTGCAATTAAAGAACGTGGCGGCGGTGACGGTGACGGCCTCCCTGCCACCGTTCTCGCGGCCGGGGCAGACCATCGACGTCACGGTTTCGTCCATCGGCAATGCCAAGAGTTTGCGCGGCGGCACACTGGTGATGACGCCGTTGAAAGGCGCGGACGGACAGGTGTATGCGATGGCGCAGGGCAATCTGGTGGTGAGCGGGGCGGGCGCGGCCGCGGGCGGCAGCAAGACCGTGGTCAACCACCTGGACGTGGGGCGCATCCCCAACGGGGCGACCGTCGAGCGCGCGGTGCCGACCAATCTGGGACAGGGCGAATTCATCTTCCTGCAACTGAATACCGCCGATTTCACCACGGCCGCGCGCATGGCTGATGTTATCAATAGCGACATTGCGACCGAGATTCCCGCCGCCAGTGCACTCGATGCGCGCACCGTGCAAGTGACCGCGCCGGGGGGCAATGCGCGGGTGCAATTCCTGGCGCGCATCGAAAACCTGGAGGTCGATGCCGCCGCCGGCGGGGCCAAAGTCATCATCAATGCGCGCACCGGTTCGGTGGTGATGAACCAGAACGTGATGCTGGCCGATTGCGCCGTGGCGCACGGCAACCTGACCGTGGTGATCAGCGCCGAAAACGAAATCAGCCAGCCCAATCCGCTGGCGGGCGGGCAAACGGCGGCGGTGACCAACGCCACGATAGACATCAAGGCCGCGCCCGGCAATCTGCTGCACCTGAAGCGCGGCGTCTCGCTGGGCGATGTGGTCAAGGCGCTGAACTCGATCGGCGCAACGCCGCAGGATCTGCTGGCGATTCTGCAGGCGATGCGAACGGCGGGGGCATTGCGCGCCGAGCTGGAAATCATTTAGGAAACCGGCATGAGCATCGCGCCGACTCCGCTCAACACCTTGTCCAGCGACAGCCAGTCGCTGGACAAGCTGCGCAACCAGGCGCGGCAGGCGCCGGAGCAGGCGCTTAAAAAAGTGGCACAGCAGTTCGAAACGCTATTCCTCGACATGATGCTGAAGAGCATGCGCGAGGCGACCCCGCAGGACGGCATGATGGATAGCGAACAGACAAAAATGTTTACCGGCATGCTCGACCAGCAACTGGCACAGGAAATGTCGCGGCGCGGCATCGGTCTGGCTGACATGATGGTGCGCCAGCTCGGCCCGCAAGCGCTGCCCGCCGCGCCGCCCGGCGCAACGGTCTCGTCCTACGCCATTGACAAGCAGGCTTTCGTGGACAAACTGTTGCCGCAGGCCGAACAGGCCAGCCGCCGCACCGGCATTCCGGCAGAGCTGATGCTGGGGCAGGCGGCACTGGAGAGCGGCTGGGGCAAGCGCGAGATTCGCATGGCGGACGGCAGCAACAGCTACAACCTGTTCGGCATCAAGGCCGGTGAAAACTGGCAAGGCAAGGTGGCGGCGGTGACGACGACCGAATATCACGACGGCATCGCCGGCAGGCAGGTCGAGCGTTTTCGCGCCTATGGTTCCTACGCCGAAGCGTTCGAGGATTACGCCCGCCTGCTCGGCGAACAGCCGCGCTATGCCACCGTGATGGAACAACGGGAAGCGGCCGGCTTTGCCCGCTCGCTGCAACAGGCGGGTTACGCCACCGACCCGCAGTATGCGGACAAGCTGGAGAGGGTGATCGGCAGTATCAACGCAAGGGCATGAGGATGCAGGTCGGGATTCATTCCGACAACGGGAGGCAAACTTCGGCTGCGTCGGGTTAAAACCCGACCTACAGAGGGCATGGGTTTGTAGGTCGGGATTCATCCCGACAACGAGTGGCAAATTTCGGCTGCGTCGGGCTGATGCCTGACCTACAGAATCCCGCTTTAACGGGAATGACAAATTTTTGAAAACGCCCTAAAGAAAATTCCCGTTGTGCCGATACCCCTGTTGACGGGTCGCAAGGAGAGTTAGATGGGTTCAGGAATCTTTGGTATCGGGGTCAGCGCGCTGAAGGTCGCCCAGGCGGGCATCGACGTGACCGCGCACAATATCGCCAACGCCAACACACCGGGTTATTCGCGCCAGGAGATTGTGCAGGCGGCGCTATTGCCGCAGAACACCGGCTCCGGTTTCTTCGGGCAGGGCGCGGATGTGACCGCCGTAAAACGCATCTACAGCGAGTTCCTCGGCGCGCAACTGACCGAGGCGCGGACCCGCGCCAGCAATCTCTCCACACAGTTCGACCTGGCCACGCAAATCAGCAATCTGCTGGGCGACAGCAACGGCGGCTTGAGCACTTCGTTGCAGGATTTTTTCAGCGCCGCCAATGCGGTGGCGGATACGCCGGAATCCATCCCTGCGCGCCAGGCGTTGCTCGGCAGCAGCCAGTCTTTGGGCAATCGCCTGCAGACACTGGACGGGCGCATGAGCGAAATCCGCGACGGCTTGAACGGACAGATCAGCAACAGCGTCACCCTCATCAACAGCTACGCCAAGCAGGTTGCCGCTTTGAACGACACCATCGTGCGCGCCCAGGCGCAAAGCGGCCAGACCCAGGTGCCGAACGATCTGCTCGACCAGCGCGACGAACTGATCAACCAATTAAGCCAGGAGATTCGCGTCACCTCGATCAAGCAACCGGATGGCTCGATGGATGTGTTCATCGGCAACGGCCAGTCGCTGGTGATCGGCACCCAGACCGCCACCCTGCAGGCGGCGGCTTCGCTCACCGACCAGAGCGCGCTGGAAGTGGTGTATGTCAACAACGGGGGCGTCAGCCGCATCCAGCAAAGCGCTTTGCAGGGCGGCAATCTTGGCGGCTTCCTCGCTTTCCGCAGCGAGGTGCTCGATCCGGCGCAAAATGCGCTCGGCCGCATTGCCATCGGCATCGCCGACACTTTTAATCAGCAACACCAGCAAGGCATCGACCTGAATGGCGCGCTCGGCGGCGCATTCTTCAATGCCGGCACGCCGCAAGTGGCCGCCTCCAGCAATAATGTCGGCAACGCCACCTTGAGTGCCGCCATCGGCGACAGCGGCGCGCTTACCGGTGCCGACTATGAATTGCGTTTCGACGGCGCCAGTTACACCCTGTTCAATGCCGCGACCAACGTCGCCGTGCAATCGTTCACCGTGGCGCAACTGGCCACTCCGCAGGTGGTCAGCGGCACCGGCATCACGCTGCAACGGACAGCGGGATCGGTCGCCGATGCGACGGGTGATGCCTGGCGCATTCGTCCCACCGCCACCGGCGCGCGCGATTTCACCCTGGCCATCACCGATCCGGCCGCCATTGCGGCGGGCAATCCGGTGCGCGCCAACACGCCGCTCACCAATCTGGGCAATGCCACCATCAGCCAGCCGCAGGTCACGGGCGGCCTGCCGCTGGATGCCAACCTGCAACAGCCGATCACGCTTACGTTTGGCGCGCCGCCCAACACCTACACCGCGACCGGCACCGGCGCGCCGGTCGGCCCGCAGCCCTATACCCCGGGTGCCACCATCACCATCAACGGCTGGAGCTCGCAGATCAGCGGCGCGCCGGTCGCGGGCGACACCTTCAGCGTCGGCCCCAACAGCAACGCCTCGACCGACGGCGGCAACATGCTCAAGCTGGCGCAATTGCAGACCGCGAATACGCTGGCTAACGGCACCACCAGCTATCAGGGCGCTTACGGCCAGTTGATTGCGCAGGTGGGCAGCCAGACGCGCGAGCTGGATGTAACCAGCCAGGCGCAGACCAGCATGCTGGCGCAGATCACCCGCGCGCAGCAGTCCGAATCCGGCGTCAATCTGGATGAAGAAGCGGCGAACCTGCTCAAATTCCAGCAGGCTTATCAGGCGGCGGCGAAAGCTATGGCGATCGCGCAGACCATGTTCGATTCACTGTTGCAACTCGGAGGTTAGCCATCATGCGCATCAGCACCAGCACCCTGTTCAGCGAAGGCGTCGCCAGCATGAACCAGTTGCAAACCAGTCTGGCCCGTACCCAGGCGCAGATCTCGACCGGGCGGCGTATCCTCAATCCGGCGGATGATCCCGCTGCCGCCGCGCGCGCGACCGAGCTCAATCAGGCGGATGCGGCGAACACACAGTTTGCCGCCAACCGCACGGCGGCGACCAATACGCTGTCGTTGAGCGAAAGCATCCTCGGCAGTGTGACCTCGCTGTTGCAGGATGCACAGGCGCTGACCGTGCAGGCCGGCAACGCGACCCTCAATGCGAGCGATCTGCGCAGCATTGCCGGAGATTTGAGCGGCCGCTTGCAGGAACTGATCGGTCTGGCCAACAGCACCGACGGCACGGGAAATTTCCTGTTTTCCGGCGCGCAGGGCCGTGTCCAGCCCTTCGTCGAGACCGCCGCCGGCGTGAGCTATCAGGGTGACGATGTGCAGCGCCTGATTCAGGCCGCCCCCTCGCGCCAGATCGCCGGCACCGATTCGGGTGCGGACATCTTCATGCGCATCAAGAACGGCAACGGCACGTTTCAAGCGGCGCCGAATCCCGCCAACACGGGCAGCGGCATCATCAGCCAGGGGCGCGTGCTGGATGCCACGCAATATGCCGCCAACAAGTACCAGGTGACGTTCAGCGTGGCGGCGGGTGTGACCACTTATGATGTGGCCGATGTGACCGCCGGCTTGCCCGGCACGGCGGTGCTCGCCGCGCAGCCGTATGTCAGCGGCCAGGCGATCAGCTTCAACGGCATCCAGTTCGAAGTGCAGGGCGCACCGGCCAATGCCGATGTCTTTGATATCGCGCCAAGCAGCAACCAGAGCGTGTTCGCCACCCTGACCAATCTGATCGCGACCTTGAATGCAGCGCCGGGTATTGGCAATCCGTCGGCGACTGCCGCCTTTCAGCAGGGAGTGCAGCAGAGCCTGGGCGAACTGGAACATGGATTGGACAAGGTGCTGGCGGTGCGCGCGACGACAGGCGCAAGACTGCGCGAACTGGATGCGTTGCAAAGCACCGGCGAAGACCTTGGCCTGCAATACAAACAGACCCTGTCCAAAATCCAGGACACCGATTTCCTGCAGGCGATCAGCACGCTCAACCAGCAACAACTCACCCTGCAAGCCGCGCAGCAATCCTTCGCCAAAATTTCACAATTGTCGCTTTTCGATTTCCTGCGCTGATCCCCGGTGTTGGCGTGAACCTCGCGCAGCGAGGGCGCATACCGCACTTTCAATTCTTTTGCAGGGGCCAACATGCGGGCGCTGACTTTATGTTCGCGGCTGCCGAGTTGGCCGCGAACTTATCCCATCCATGAGGGCTTTACTTATGTAAGGCGTTGCTTTACAGTTGCCCCGTGATTGAATCGTTCGCCCACAAAGGTCTGCAAGAACTATTCGAGAAGGGCAAAAGCGCCAAGGTGCAGGCGTCTTTGGTTGATCGGATCGTTAGACGACTTGATGCCATTGATGTTGCCAGGACTCCTGAGGCATTGAACTTGCCAGGCTTCGACTTCCATCCATTGCAAGGCAAGCCTAAACGGTACAGCGTTCATGTAAACGGCCCGTGGTGCATCACTTTTGAATGGAATGGCGAGAACGCGTTGAAGATCAATTTGGA
>CAYTZF010000131.1:0-16268 GCA_964442265.1 uncultured Sideroxydans sp. | reverse complement strand
GTTGAGGCTGTTCGGCTCGGGCACGCTGTCGCGGAAGTCGTTTCTCCAGACAATGCTTTTGCTATTCGGCAGGTTGAAGGTGACGGTCTCGTCCAGCGGGGTGCGCTCGGAACTATCCAGATAGGCATATCCGCCCAGGTTATAGCTCCGTTCCGACACGATAACTTGACCGTCATGCAGTTTCACTTCCTCCTTCCAACGCATTGTGGACGAGCAGGCGCTGATGCTCGCTCCCAGCATCAACAGCATTCCAAGTTTGACGATTCGTTTCATCATTCCATTGTTGGTTATCATGCTGCGTTCCTCCACTCCGGTTGTATTGCATGCTTCGCATCGTTCGCCGCACGAATTCGCCATCGCTGTTCGCTGTCGCCCATGATGTCGTCGTCCCCCGCACCACCGATCAGCAGGTCGGTTCCACCTCCACCCGCCAACACATCGTTCGCAGCGCTGCCCACCAGGATGTCATCACCCGCCCCGCCTGCCAGCCAATCACCTTGTTGTGTGGAGCCGAATTGCGTTTCGCCTTGTGAGATGGCAAGGGCGGTGTCGATGGCGCTGTCGGCATATAGTTTGTCGTCGCCAGCACCGCCCGTGAGGATGTCCGCATCGGCTCCGCCGATGAGAATGCTTTTGGTTTGGGTGGGATCGACACCGGGGGTTTGTCCTGTTGCACTGGCATCGACGATGTCGCGCCCGGCACCCGCATCCACGTAGTTGTCGCCGCTGCCGGCATGGATGATGTCGTTGTCTTTGCCGGTCAGGAGGGTGTCGTTGCCATCGCCTGTGGTGAGTGTGTTGATGCCATCGCCCGCGTTGAGGTAGTTGTCGCCTTCGCCCGCGTTGAGGGTGTCGACATCTTTGCCGGTGAGAATGGTGTCGTTGCCATCGCCTGCGGTGATGCTGTTGTTTCCATCTGCGGCGATGATGGTGTTGTTGCCTGCGCCCGCATTGATGATGTCGTTGTTTGCGCCACCTTCGATGATGTCGTCACCTGTACCTGCGCTGATGGTGTTGTACCCATTCCCCGCCGCGATGGTGTTGTTGCCGTCGCCGGCGTTGAGGGTGTCGTTGTTGATGCCGCCGATGATGCTGTCGTTGCCGCTGCCCGCGTTGACGCTGTTGTTGCCGTCGCCTGCCTCGATAAAGTCATCCCCGCCCTGGGTGGCGTTGATGCTGTCGCCGCCGCCACCGCCTGCGATGTGGTCGTTGCCGCTGCTGCCGTTGAGCGTATCCGCACGGGTGAGGTCGGGCTGGCCGGGGTCGAGGATCCAGTTGTCGAGGTCGTCGCGCTGGTTGTAGGTGTAGGTATGGCTATCCACGATGCGGACGGTGTAGGGATTGCCGTGGGCGTCGGTGCGGTTCTCGTCGTGGGCGTTTTCTTGTACATGCAGGATGTCCCACTTCCAGGTGGGATCAATAACCGTTCCCGCTGCCAGGGTGTTGGTGAATTCCATTTTCTGCGCATCGGCGCGACTGCCACTAAAGCTGATGTCGCGCGCGGTGACGGGCATGACGGGGGTCGGTGCTTGCGGCTGGGCGATGGGCTGCGGGGCCTGGTATGCGGTTGCATCGGCGAGGCTGATGCCCATGCCGTTGCCCGCAGCGGGGCGGTAACCCTTGATCAGCATCGCGCCGTCCACCAGCAGGTCGCCACCGTTCGCACGGTCGCCGGTGACGAAGGTGTAGAGGTGGCTTGCACCGTTCGCGTCTTTGCCTCGGAAGACTTTGTTGTCGCCGTATTGGGTGCCGCCGGTGAGGACGATGGAGCTAGCCGTGTCGTCGCGCAGGTAACCTCTGCGATCACTGTCGAGCACGGTATCGATGCCTTGCCCTGTTCCTGTATTGAGAACGTAAGTGTCCACGCCGATGCCGCCCAGTAATGTGTCGCTGCCCTGCCCGCCGTTCAACACGTCGTCACCCGCGTTGCCCACCAGCAGGTCGGCCTTCGTTCCACCCGTCAACGTGTCCGCACCGTTGCCGCCGAGCATGAAAGCTCCGTGGCTCTGGGTGTCGGTGGCGCTCATGCCGCCTGCTCCTGCCTGCACGTACCAGTCGCGCAGGTAGGGAAGTATGGAAAAAATGAGTTGTTTTTCTGACGCGGTGAATTGCACTGCGCCCGCACCGAGGTCGGGCGCAATTTGGTTCAGGTAGGTCTGGAAGTATTCGAAGCCTTTGAGCAGGTAGTTGCCGCTAGCATCCTTTGCGTCGAGATTCATGCGGCCTTCGGTTTGCAATTGTTGTAGCAGGCTGGGTATGGCTGGAGTATTGGCCGTAGCCGCTGTGCCGGAATAGGTATCGGTGATGTCGAAGCGGATGCCGTTACTGCCTTCGTTGGCGGCGCTCAAGTCGGTAAATAGTTGCTTGGTGGCATCCGTCGCATTGGTGCTGTCTTCGTAATACATCTGCATGGCGAAGGCAATCAGCGCGCGACTGACGTTGTTAGGCACGCCGCTGCCGGTCAGTTGCCCCGCCCAGTCGCTGGTGGTGAGGCCGCCGTCCTGTGCCAACTTCCACAGGTCGCTGGTGAAGCGGGTGACCATGGCGTCGGTCGCGCCGGTTGCCGGGTTGATCACCGTGGCTTGGTGTTGCACGAGGCGTTCGATGAAATTGGCATCAGTCGTGTTCGTCGCAGCAGTTGTATGCGCAAACAGGTTCTCATCAAAAATCATCTTCAACAAATCGGGCAGCTTGATGCTGGCTTGCCCCAGGGTGTGGTCGGTAGATGTGCTGTCTTTCGTGTCGCCGCTTTGCAGCATGGCTGTCAGCAAGGCTTGCGAATGCAGGCTGATGTTCCCTGTGATGACCGGCATGCTGTTCTGTTGTTCAAGATCGCTCTGGCTCGTGCCGATGCGGTCGAACATTGATACGGGCGGTACTGACAGGATTTCATTCTGGACGTTGATGTTGGTTACGTTGGCCTCGTTGGGCACAATGCCTGTTGCCGCATTCGTTGCTTCAACGTAGCTGGCAAGCGATTGCAATTGCTCCGTGGTGTAAAGCGGCTGGCCATTGGCCGTCTCGCCGGTCAAATAGGCGAGCAGGTCTTGCGCAACGGAGTGCGTGACGAGGTTGCCATTGTCGAGGGTGGTGTAGTATTCTGCCGCGTTGCGGAACGGGGCCTGGTCGAAGGTGGTGGCGCTGCCACCAAACATGACTGCCATCAATGAGGCCAGCCCGCCACCCAGAGAATGGCCGGTGAAGCTGATGGTCGCATTTGCCGGTGCGCTGGCTTTGACTTGCAGGTAGTAATCCGCTGCTTGCCTGAGTTGGTCTGGCAGCATGCCCAACGCCAGCGGGACGTTGCCATGGAACCAGTCGCCATCTCCACCTGTGCCGGCGAAGGAGATGACGATTTCGGTGCTGGTGGAAAGGGTTGCTCCATTGCCGAATACAGATGCTTCAAATCCAGAGCCATCGTCCACTTTCCTTCTGTCTGCTGGCTCAATCCATCCTTCAGGTATGGGGAATTTATTGATGTCGGCGCGTGTGGATTGATATGCTCTGCCAGCCATCAGTGCGTATTCAAGTGTTGTGATCATGATTATTTCGCTCCCTTAAACATAGTGCTGCACGGACAATGTTGCGCATCGAAATTTTCCCGCTGGCAATAATTTAAACAGGCCTCGTAAGAAGGTTGATCCCTGAACCAACCCATCCCCACCCATTTGCCTTTGCCATTACCCGCCATCTCGCCGCAATCTGGCCCCTTCGGCATCGCCTCCCTCAGGATGGTGCGGAATTCGGGTTGTGGATAACGCGCGATGATTTCCTGAATCGTTTGCGACGGTACGGGACTTAACCTGATATTTTTTGCTTTAGCATCCGGCTCGGATTGAATCAGGTTTGGCGTTTTTATCTCGGCGGGTAGTTCCTGCAAAGTAATGCGCTTCCACTCTTTGCCTTCGTATTTGAATACAACATAGGGCGGGTTGGGTCTGCCCCATTTGTTGTAGGACAGGCAGCCCATGGTATTCGCAACGATGTAAGCCGAGCCCTCATATACATCCAGCAACATCGGCAAGAAACTGGCGGTGCCTATATCCTCGCTGTAGTGGTCTTCCCATGTGATGGTTTGATTTGTGCCGGGCATGGTGAAGCTCAGGCTTTGCTCTTTGTAAGGGGGCTTCTGCCCGATCTCATGCCGCCCGCCGCGCTCGACCGAACGCTCCGCAATGATCTTGCTTCCATCATGCAGCAGCACTTCTTCCTTCCAGCTATCGCCGCCTAATCCCAGGAACCCGGCACAGGCACTCATGCTTGCGCCAAGCGTCAAGAGCATTGCAATGTTGACGATTCGTTTCATCATTCCGTTTTGCTTGTTCATGCCGATTCCTTCCAAGTAGTCATATCTGTTCAATCTCATCTCTCCCTCCCCGCCTCCTGAAACGCCCCCATCACCGGCGACAACAAATATTCAAGAATGGTTCTCGTCCCCAGATGTATCTCTGCCGTGACTTGCATGCCGGGACTGAGGGCGTGTTTGATGCCGTCAACGATGAGTTCCTGGGCTTTGAGATCAACCAGTGCGCGGTAGGCGTAAGGTTGGCCGTTGGGTGATTGGGCAGTAGGCGGCGCGGATGCGCCTGTGCCTTGCTGGCTGGTGTCGGTGGCGTCGGCACTGAGGTGGGCGACTTCGCCTTGCACCATGCCGTATTTCTGGAACTGGTAGGAGGCGAATTTGATCTTGACGGGTTCACCCAGGTGGATGAAGCCGATGTCCTGATTGGACACCCACACTTCGGCTCTGAGTATCTCGTCCTTGGGGACGAGGGTCATGAGGATGGTGCCGGGGCTGATGACGGTGCCGATGGTGTGGGTGGCGACGTCTTTGATGATGCCGTCTTGCGGGGCTTTGAGTTCGAGCAGGCCGTTGCGGTATTGCTGTTTGGTGACTTCGGCCCGGGTCTGGTCGAGCTTGCCGCTGAGGTCGGCGCGTTCGGCTTGCAGGCGTTGGCGGTAGTCGGCGCTGATCTGTTCGAGTTTGCGGTTGGAGGCGGCGAGTGTGGCTTTTGCGCTTTCGATGAGGTATTGCTGGGTTTTGAGGTCTTGTGACTTTTCGGTGTATTCGCGTTGTTTGTCGGCGGCTTCGAATCTACTGACGTAGCCGTCTTTGGCGAGATCGGCGAATGCTTCGGCTTGCTTTTGATAGTGCGGCAGGGTTTCGGTGAGTTTGGTGCTGGCTTGTTTGGCGGCGGCCAGTTCGCTTTGGGCTTTGTCGCGGATGCTGCGTTCTTCTTCGAGGGCGGTGTGGTAGGCGTGACGGTTGGCGCGGTATTGGGCGAGTGCTGCGCGGTAGAGGGATTCGGGTTCGTTATCTCGTCGTTTGAAGTCGCGGTCGCCCAGTTCGGCATCGATGCGGCGCAGCGCGATCTGTTTGAGGAGGTAGTCGTTGCCGATGGCTTTGCCATCTGCATCGGACAGGGTGGTGTCCAGACGCATAAGGACTTGCCCGGCTTTGACATGCTGACCTTCGCTGATGAGGATCTCGCTGATGAGGCCTTGCTCGAAGGGCTGGACGATCTTGACGTAGCTTTGCGGGATGAGTTTGCCTTCGGCACTGGCGACGATATCCAATTTGCCGAAGACGGCCCACAGGATGACGGCAAACAGCAGGGCAAGCAGGATGCGCAACATGGCTTGCGCGAACGGCGCCGGCGGCTGGTTCTGCACGCGCAACAAGCTGGGGGCGAAGTCTTGCGGGTCGACACCGACGATGCGCGCCTTGCGCGCGACTTTTTTAGCAGCCGCCATTGGGGTTCCTCGACAAGTTTATCTTTGTTGGTTTCGCATCGTTGGATGCGCTTGCCGCCGGGAAAGACCCTGCACGGACGAGGGGAACTTACTTGATTTTGCTTGGCGGGACAATATGCCGAATGGCCTATATCGGTATAGATCCAAATTGGCCTATATACTTTTGGCGCATGCCGCCCCTCCTTGGAGAAATAGGCGACATATTCACCGCATCGAGCGCGATGAATGATAGGAGGTGCGGTGATTCGGTGTTATATTCAACGCATGAAACGCGGCGATTACATCAAATACATCTGGCAACATCCTGAGTGGCCTCAATGGCGATTCGACGCCGCGCGCCTTTCAAAATTGCTCTCCAGCGTCACTCTGGAGAGAGGCCGATTGCTCGGTCGCATGCAGGCGATGGGCTTCAAGCTGGCGGAGGAAACGACGTTACGGATGCTGACGGAAGATGTCATCAAATCCAGCGAGATCGAGGGTGAGAAGCTGGACAAAGCGTCGGTGCGTTCTTCCTTGGCCAGACGGCTGGGCATGGATATCGGTGCGTTGGCACCGGCAGATCGGCATGTGGATGGTGTCGTGGAAATGGTGCTCGATGCAACACAACGGTATGAGCAACCCTTAAGCAAAGAACGCTTGTCGGGCTGGCATGCCGCACTCTTCCCAACCGGTTACAGTGGCTTGTCAAAGATTGGCGTCGGGATTTACAGGACGGATGTCGATGGACCGATGCAAGTGGTCTCTGGAGGCATCGGCAGAGAGAAGGTGCATTTCGAAGCTCCACCGGCGGAACGTCTTGAACAAGAAATGATGCGCTTCCTCGACTGGTTCAATCAGACTCATGGGCTGGACCCGACCCTGAAGGCTGGTCTCGCGCATCTCTGGTTCGTCACCCTTCACCCCTTCGAGGATGGCAACGGGCGTATCGGACGCGCCGTGTGCGACATGGCATTGGCGCGTGCGGATGGTTCCTCCCATCGGTTCTACAGCCTGTCGGCGCAGATCCAGCGCGAGCGCAAGGTTTACTACGATGCGCTGGAATTCGCCCAGAAAGGCACGCTTGATGTCACAGGCTGGCTGGAATGGTTTCTGGACTGCCTGCTACGGGCGATCCTGGATGCCGGAGAACAGATGGAATCCGTGATGATCAAGGCAGCATTCTGGCGCCACTGGTCTGGCACATCCATGAACGTACGCCAAGTAAAAATGCTCAACAAGATGCTGGATGGATTTGAAGGTCATCTGACTAACAAGAAATGGGCAAGCATGAATCAATGCTCTCCCGATACCGCGTTGCGCGACATCAGGGAACTGGTGGAGCACGGCGTGCTGGCCAGTGCCGGGGCGGGCGGTCGCAGTACGCATTATGTCTTGTGCGAGGGGGAGATCAGGGACCCCGTGCCATCAGTCAGGACATGAGACGCTACGGCATGCTGGAGCAGTGTTTAGTTGTCCGCAAAGACCCGGCCTAACGCAATCACAGACTCCGCATCCAACTGCCCGCAAGCCGCCTGAAGTTTGAGGTTGTTCAGGATGCTGTCGTAGCGCGCCTTGTGCCAGTCGCGTTGCGCGATGGAAAGTTGTTGCGCAGCCTGAAGCACGTCGATGTCGGATTTGATGCCGCGTTCGCGGGCGGACTCGGCACCTTTCCGGTTCAGTTCAGCCGATATCACCGCCTGATGCGACGAAGTTTCGCGCACCGCACTGGCGCGCCAGGTGTACCAGGCTTCCTTTACGCTCATGCGCGCTTGGCGGCGTGCAGCTATCAACTCTTGCATGGCTTTATCTTTCAGGGCCAGTGCTTCGCGCACCTTGGCGCTTTGTCCGCCCCCCACCGAAAGCGGCATATTGAATTGCAGACCGACGCTGCCGACATAGGAATCAAAACCCGCCTGCCCGCCGGTGATACCGGCCGCCTGCGAGGTCTTGCCGTAGGAGGCGACCAGATCGAGCGTGGGCTCGTAGCCCGCTTGCTGCTTGCGTACTTCTTCGTTGGCGGCATCCAGCCCACTCTGGGCGGCAAGTAAAGCGGGATTGTTTTCCTCCGCGATCGCCAACCAATGTTCCAGCGTATCCGCGCCCATCTGTGGCGAGGGGTAGTCATCAGATAGTTTGGGCGGCGAGAGTTCGAGCGGGCCGATGATTTGCTCCAGTGCGCCCAGTTTGATTTCCAGTTCGCTTTGCGCCATAGCTTGCTCGGCCAATGCCTGTTCGTGCCTGGCACGCGCATCTTCCAGCTCGGTTCGCGAGAGGATGCCTTTTGCATTGGCACGTTGCGAGAGTTCGAGTTGCTGCTGTGCGGTCTGCACCTGTGCATCGGCTGCTTGCACGTTGTCGCACGCCTGCATGCTATCGAACCAGGCTTGCGTCAGGCGCACCAGCATGTCCTGACCGGCTGCATGCAATTGGTGATCGGCCTGCTGCCAGCCAAGCTTGCTCTGTGAGAAGGCGATCATGCTGCTGTGCCGCCACAGCGGTTGCGTGAAACTCAGCTGAGCCGAACTCATGTTGTAGGCTTCCAGCGGCACATTGGCGGGCGGCGGTGATGTGCGGGTTGTGTATTCGCGGCGGTTGTTGCTGGTGCTGGCGCTGATGCTGCCTTGAATGAAATTGTCCGCTGCGGCTTGGGTGATGCGCTCCCGCGAAGCGCTTAGATTGGCTTGCGCGGCCAGGAATGCCGGATCATTGCTCAAGGCGCGCGCCACCGCTTCCTTGAAGCTGAGCCCGGATGCCGGGGTGGCCAGCAGCAGCGTGGCGCAGAGAAAAGCAAAGCGTTGCAGTTTGCGCAAACCGTTGAGTCGCACGTTTTCTTGCCTATCGAACTGGGGCAGCATGTGCCACGGGGGTTGCCGCATCGGATGAGGTGCCTGCTTCCTGCGTGCCGAACTTGAGCACCTCGTCCACTTGCAGGGATTTGGGCAACTGGTGCGTGATGAACAGCATGGTCACCTGCCCCTTGAGCTTGTTGATGGTCGTCGCGAAGTGCTCGGCGGTTTGCATGTCAAGGTTGCTTACCGCTTCGTCGAAGATCAGCACGCGCGGGCGCTTGAGCAAGGCGCGGGCGATGGCGATGCGCTGCTTCTGTCCGCCCGAGAGGCCCACACCGTTCTCGCCGACCGGCGTTTGGTAGCCCTGCGGCAGCTGTTCGATGACTTGATGGATCTCGGCCATTTTGCACACGTGCACGATCTCTTCGAAACCGGCATGCGGGTTGGCGAGTTGCAGGTTGTCGTAGAGGGTGCCGGAGAAGAGGCGTGTCTCCTGCGGCACGACGCCGAAGTTGGCGCGCAGTTCGTTGGCCGCGAGGTGGCGCAGATCGTAACCGTCGAGCAGGATGCTGCCGTCGCTGGGCCAGTAGAAACCTTGCAGCATCTTGGCCAGCGTGCTCTTGCCGCAGCCCGAAGGCCCCATCAGTACGGTGAGTTTGCCGGGTTGCAGGGTGAGACTGAGGTTGCGGTACAGATAGGGGTGTTTGTCGCTGTAGCGGAAGCTGACGTCCTTGAGTTCGACGCAGCCCCCTGCCCCGCCCTGCGCGCGCGCCGGTGTCAGGGAATAGGGTTCGTTGGGTACATCCATCAAGTCACCCAGACGCTTCACGGCAATGTCAGCCTGCTGGAATTCCTGCCACAGACTGGCCAGGCGCAACATGGGCTGTGTCATGCGCGAAGCAAACATCTGGAAAGCGACCAGCATGCCGATGGTGAAGCCGTTGTTCTGCATCACCAGTAGCGCACCCACCACCAGAATGGACAGCGTCATGACCTCCTCCAAGGCATTGACCACAACGTTTAAGGAGTTCGAGAGTTGTTTGGTCGCAAAACCCGCAGCAAGATACTGCGCCAGATAGTCGCCATATTTCTGCACCAGCACCGGTTCCATCTGCAGGGATTTGACGGTTTCCATTCCGGCGATGTACTCGGTGACAAAGGCCTGGTTCCTGGCGCCGAGCAGAAACTGTTGGTCGAGCCGCTCGCGCAGGGCGGGTGTGACCAGCAGGCTGGCCAGGGTGATGAGCGACATCAGCAGCAAGGCGATGAGACTCAGTTGCCAGCTGTACCAGAACATGACCGCGAGGAAGATCAGCAGGAAGGGGAAATCCAGCAGCAGCGACACCGCAGCGCCGGTGATGAATTCGCGCACGGTCTCGACGCCCTGCAAACGGGCCACCAGCGTGCCGGTGGGACGTTGCTCGAAATACGGCACGGGCAGATGCAGCATGTGGCGAAAGACATGACTGCCCAGCACGGCGTCGATGCGGTTGCCGGTATGCAGCACGAAGTACTGGCGCAGCCAGGTCATGGCGCTGGAGAACAGCATGAACATGACCAGCCCGACGGCGATGGCGATGAGCGTGCTCTGCGTCTGGTGCACCACGACCTTGTCGATAATGACCTGGGTGAACAACGGTGTGACGAGACCGACAAGCTGAATCGCCAGCGAGGCGATCAGCACATCGCGCCAGATGCGCTTGTGTTTCATCAGCTCGGGAATGAACCAGCGGAAGCCGAACGGTTCTGGCTCCCTGGGCGAACTGGCCGCTTCTTCTCCCTCGCTTGCGTTTTGTTCCTTGCGGGCGATCAGCAGAATGTCGGTACGGAACAGTTTGAAGAATTCATCTATCGCAATCGTTTCCGGCGATTCCGATCCGGCCCGGAAGAACATCAGTTGTCCGCCACTGGCCTTAATGAGCAACACGGGTATGGTGAGTACGGGGGATTCTTCTGCTTCCGGTTGCGCTGGTCTATCTGGTTCGGCAGAAGACTTGTCCTGCTCGGCATCGGGCTTGTCAGCCGTCTGCGCTGCCGGCTGGGGGCGCAGAAATGCGACTGCCGGAAACGGGAGCTGCTCGAGCGATGCAAGTGTCTTGCTATCCAGATTCCGCTCGCCGACCTTGAAGTCCAATGCCTGCAATGCATTGAGCACGGCCACGCGCGAGTATGGGGGCGGGAACTGTTGACGAATGAGTTGCGGATCGAAAGGTAAACGGAAGATGCGCGACAGACTGCCGATCAGCCATAGCATGTCTTGCCCTGTGTGATGCATTACGCGCCTTTCTTCCGGAGGGATTGACTATTCGGGTTCCCGCGACGCTTTCACTGCAAATATTCTCCGACGCGGGAAGGTGTCACCTTCCCGACTGGATACATGATGAAAGCGTGAACTGCTTCGGGCGTTACTTCTTGCCGCCGTTGACGGCGGCCTTCAGGGTTGCGCCGGCCTTGAAAGCGGGCGCCTTGCTGGCCTTGATCTTGAGTTCAGCACCCGTGGCCGGGTTGCGGCCGGTGCGCGCTGCACGCTTGCGCACTTCGAAGGTACCAAAACCGACCAGCGCGACGCTGTCGCCTTTCTTCAGCGTAGCGGTGATGATTTCGATCAGGGCGGCGATGTTGCGCTCTGCGTCAGCCTTGCTGCTGCCTGTTTTGGTGGACAGTGCGTCGATCAGTTCCTTGCGATTCATGAGGTCTCCGTATTCGGGGTTATCAATAGGGTTTTGGATTGTTTTCCAAATCGCTGCCCAGTACAAGGGCAAAGAATATCTATATCTTTTCGGGGGAGTGCATAGATATTCATGGCGATTCCTTTGCCGCGCACCAAAAGAAAATCGGAAAGATCAAGACTGCCTGGAACAAGGCTCGCGAACGAGCAGGGCTTGGTGAGTGGGTTGGGGAAGGCGATGCAAGGAAGTTTGAGCCGAATTTCCGGTGGCACGACTTCCGGCATACCTTTGCCAGCTGGCATGCCATGTCCGGGACCCCATTGGAGGTTCTGCAGAAACTTGGTGGATGGAGCGACATGCGGATGGTGATGAAATACGCCCATCTATCGCCCAGTTACATTGCCCAATTCACCAACAACGCCAAACCGTTCAAAACCGCTGAATCAGCTATGGCCTAAACTGTGGCTCGGTGTGGCCGTTTTTGGCCCTATATGGCCTTATGTGGCAGGACTTCCGAAAATTAACGCTCGTAAGTCTTTGAATTGGTAGGCGCGATTGGACTCGAACCAACGACCCCCACCATGTCAAGGTGGTGCTCTAACCAGCTGAGCTACGCGCCTGCAAAAGGCCGCGCATTGTAACCGAACAGCACGAACGCGCAAAGAAATTATTTCGGAAATTTGCGCAAATTCGGCAACGTCCGCTGTTTGCCAAGCAGCAATGTCCGCCGTTGACTCGGCCCGGATAATCGATCGTGGCAACGGAAGCGGACATTGCCATGCCACGCTGAAGCCAAGCCGGACGAACGGGTTACTGGCGCGATGGTTCGCAGACCCGCGGGCAACGCGGGGTCAATGTTTGAAACTCGAAGCAGCTCCGGGGTCAGCCGCTGTTGCTGGCGGAAGAGGTGCCGGCACCTCTTCCGCCAGCGGCACCGGCTCGCGCTCCAAAGCGATCGCCAGCACTTGCTCGATCCACTTGACCGGATGGATGTCCAGTTTATTTTTAACATTGTCGGGTATTTCAACCAGATCCTTGACGTTTTCTTCAGGGATCAGCACGGCCTTGATCCCGCCGCGCTGCGCGGCCAGCAATTTTTCCTTGAGTCCGCCAATCGGCAAAATCTCGCCGCGCAAGGTGATCTCGCCGGTCATCGCCACATCGGCGCGCACCGGAATGCCGGTTAACGCCGACACCATGGCGGTGCAAATCCCCGCGCCGGCACTGGGGCCGTCCTTGGGTGTCGCCCCTTCCGGCAGGTGGATATGCAGATCGTTCTTCTCGTAGAAGTTCTCCGCAATACCCAGGGAACGGGCGCGCCGACGCACCACGCTGAGGGCTGCCTGAATCGATTCCTGCATCACTTCACCCAACGTGCCGGTGGTCGTCGTTTTACCTTTTCCCGGGAGAACAGCCGTTTCGATGGTCAGCAACTCGCCACCCACCTCGGTCCACGCCAAACCGGTAACCTGACCGACCTGGTTGTTCTTTTCGGCAATGCCGTAGCTGTAGCGGCGCACACCGAGATATTTGTCCAGATTGCGCGCGCTGACCGTCACTTTGCTCACACGATCCTTGGTCAGCAAGGCCTTCACGATCTTGCGGCAGATCTTGGAAAGTTCGCGCTCCAGACCGCGCACCCCAGCCTCGCGCGTGTAGTAGCGCAGAATGTCGCGGATCGCGCTTTCCGAAACCGTCACTTCTTCCGGCTTGAGACCGTTATTCTTGATCGCCTTGGGCAGCAGATAGCGGATCGCAATGTTGACTTTTTCATCTTCGGTGTAGCTAGATACATGGATCACTTCCATGCGGTCGAGCAACGGCGCCGGAATGTTCATGCTGTTGGAAGTGGCGACGAACATCACGTCCGAAAGATCATATTCGACTTCGACATAGTGATCGACGAACGTGTGGTTCTGCTCCGGGTCAAGCACTTCCAACAACGCCGACGACGGATCGCCGCGGAAATCCATGCCCATCTTGTCCACCTCATCCAGCAGGAACAGCGGATTCTTCACCCCGACCTTGCTCATGTTTTGCAGAATCTTGCCCGGCATCGAGCCAATATAGGTGCGACGATGACCGCGTATCTCGGATTCATCGCGCACACCGCCCAGCGACATGCGCACGAATTTGCGGTTGGTGGCGCGCGCGATGGATTGCCCCAGCGAGGTCTTGCCGACACCCGGCGGGCCGACCAGGCACAGAATCGGCGCTTTCATTTTTTCCACCCGCTGTTGCACCGCCAAGTACTCGACGATGCGCTCTTTGACTTTTTCCAGGCCGTAGTGATCCGCTTCCAGTACCTCTTCGGCATGCTTCAGATCGGTGTCGATTTTGGTTTTTTTCTTCCACGGCAGGCCAATTAGCACATCGATGTAGTTGCGCACCACCGTTGCCTCAGCCGACATCGGCGACATCAAACGCAGCTTCTTCAATTCGGCTTCCGCCTTGGCGCGCGCTTCCTTCGGCATGTGTGCGGATTTGATCTTTCTTTCAATCTCTTCGATGTCGGCACCGTCCTCGCCTTCGCCCAGTTCCTTCTGGATGGCTTTGACCTGCTCGTTCAGGTAATACTCGCGCTGGCTCTTCTCCATCTGCCGTTTGACGCGGCCGCGAATGCGCTTTTCCACCTGCATGATGTCCAGTTCAGCCTCAAGCAAACCGAGCAGGTGCTCCAGCCGTTTGCGCACATCGAAGATCTCCAGCACTTCCTGCTTCTGCTCCAGCTTGAGCGGCAGATGGGCGGCGATGGTGTCGGCCAGGCGTCCTGCATCGTCGATACCGGCCAATGAGGTCAGGATTTCCGGCGGGATCTTCTTGTTCAATTTCACGTACTGGTCAAACTGGTTGATCAGCGCCCGGCGCATCGCCTCGGCCTCGCTGTCCGGTTGTTCATCCGCCGGCACCGGCTCTACTTCGGCATCCAGATGTGAATCGTCATCCAGCACGCGCAACACCCTGGCGCGCCGGGTGCCCTCCACCAGCACCTTGACCGTGCCGTCCGGCAGTTTGAGCATCTGCAAAATATTGGCGATGCTGCCGATACGATAAATGTCTTCGGTTGCCGGTTCGTCCTTGGCAGCCGATTTTTGCGCCACCAGGACGATACTCTTCCCTGCTTCCATCGCGGCTTCCAGCGCCTTGATCGATTTGGCGCGCCCGACAAACAGCGGAATGACCATGTGTGGAAAAACCACGACATCGCGCAAAGGCAGGAGCGGAAAGGTTTCCGTGGCAACAATAGGCAAATTGGATTCAGTCATGGTAGTCCGATAAGGGTTGGATTCGGGCTGGAGGTGGGGGCTGAAACAGTGAATTCAACCCCCCCTCTCTCACGCCACTTTAGGTGTATCGGCGTACATGACGACGGGCGCGATCCCGCCGCTGCCGGTTTCGTCCAGCACGACCTTTTCAACTTTATCGGTGGAGGGCAGATCAAACATGGTATCAAGCAAGGCCAGCTCCAGGATTGAGCGCAGGCCGCGCGCGCCGGTCTTGCGTGCCATGGCTTTTTTGGCAATCGCAGTCAGCACGTTGCCGGTGAATTCCAGCTCCACCCCTTCCATCGCAAACAATTTCTGGTATTGCTTGGTCAGCGCGTTGGTCGGCTCGGTCAGAATCCGGATCAGTGCGGCTTCATCCAGCCCTTCCAGCGTTGCCACCACCGGCAGCCGTCCGACAAATTCCGGAATCAGGCCGAATTTGATCAAATCTTCCGGCTCCACCTCGCGCAATACTTTGCCCACATCCTGGCCGTCATCGCGCTTGGCGAGCTTGGCGGAGAATCCGATGCCGGCCTTTTCCGAACGGTCGCGAATCACTTTTTCCAAACCGTCAAAGGCGCCGCCGCAGATGAACAGGATGTTTGTGGTATCGACCTGCAAAAAATCCGTATTCGGATGCTTGCGCCCGCCCTGCGGCGGAATTGATGCCTTGGTGCCTTCGATCAATTTCAGCAACGCCTGCTGCACGCCTTCACCCGACACATCGCGGGTGATCGACGGGTTGTCCGACTTGCGCGAAATTTTGTCGATCTCGTCGATATACACGATGCCTCGCTGCGCCCGTTCGACGTCATAGTCGCAGGCCTGGAGCAATTTCTGGATGATATTCTCGACATCCTCTCCGACATAACCAGCTTCGGTCTGGGTGGTCGCGGCCTCCATGACGAACGACACATTCAGCAAGCGGGCAAGGGTCTGCGCCAGCAGGGTCTTGCCCGAACCGGTGGGGCCGACCAGCAGGATGTTGCTTTTTGCCAGCTCGACGCCGTCGTCGTTCTTGTGCTTAAGCCGCTTGTAGTGGTTGTACACCGCCACCGCGAGGATTTTTTTGGCCTGGCGCTGACCGATGACATAATCATCCAAACGCTGGCAGATTTCGTGCGGCGTGGGCAAATCGTTGTTGTCCGATTTTGCGCCGTCGAGTCCTGCCTGGGTCTCTTCGCGGATGATATCGTTGCACAGCGCGACACACTCGTCGCAAACGAACACCGAAGGACCGGCGATCAGCTTGCGCACTTCGTGCTGGCTCTGGCCGCAGAACGAGCAATACAAAAGTTTGTCGCCCTTGTTGATTTCGGTCGTCATTTCACCCTCCTTTGCGCCTCAAATACCTGTCCGGATCAAGCCCGCTTGTCCAGCACCTGATCGATCAGACCATATTCCACGGCTGCTTTCGCCGTCAGGAAGTTATCCCGCTCTCTGTCGCGCGCAATCTCTTCCACGTTACGCCCGGTGTGCTGCGCCATCAGCTTGTACAACTGCTCGCGCAAGCTCAATATGTATTTGGCGTGAATCTCAATGTCGGTCGCCTGCCCCTGAAACCCCCCCAGCGGCTGATGGATCATCACCGTGGAGTTGGGCAATGCAAAGCGCTTGCCCTTTGCGCCAGCCTGCAACAGAATTGGCCCCATCGAAGCCGCCATGCCGATGCACAGGGTCGATACCTGCGGCTTGATGAACTGCATGGTGTCGTAGATTGCCATGCCGGCCGAAATGGATCCGCCTGGCGAGTTGATATACAGATGAATGTCCTTGTCCGGATTTTCCGATTCCAGGAACAGCAACTGTGC
>CAYTZF010000130.1:0-11236 GCA_964442265.1 uncultured Sideroxydans sp. | reverse complement strand
GGTTCGAGCGGGCCGGTGAGCAGGCAGTCTTCGGTCATCGGCTGCGGGGCATTCTTCGGATAGATGCAGCTTGAGCCGAGGAACAGCAGGCGGCTGACGTTGTTTTGCCAGGCACTGTGGATGACGTTGGTCTGAATGGCGAGGTTGCTGTAGATGAATTCCGCCGGGAGGGTGTTGTTGGCGTGGATGCCGCCGACTTTGGCCGCGGCGAGGATGACGCAGTCGGGTTTCTCCTGGGCAAAGAAATCGCGCACGGCAGCCTGGTCGCAGAGGTCGAGCTCGGCATGGGTGCGGGTGACAAGGTTGGTGTAGCCCTTGGCTTGCAGGCGGCGCATGAGGGCGGAACCGACCAGGCCGCGATGGCCGGCAATGTAGATTTTTGATTCTTTGTTCATGGTCATTTCCATTTCCTCTTGTCGGGATGAATCCCGACCCACAAAACCACTGCTTCGCGATTATTCGTGATAGTCCATGGCTTTGTAGCCGTGCTTCTTGACCAGTTCGTCGCGCTCGGCGCTCTTGAGGTCTTCGCGCACCATCTCGGCGACGAGTTCGTCGAAGGTGATCTTGGGCGTCCAGCCCAGTTTCTCTTTGGCCTTGCTTGGGTCGCCCAGCAGGGTTTCGACTTCGGTCGGGCGGAAGTAACGCGGATCGACCTGGACGATGGGTTTAGGTTCAAGGTTCAAGGGGCAAGGTTCAAGGAAACCCTTTTCATCAATACCGGTGCCTTCCCAGCGAATCTGCATGCCGAGTTCTTTGGCGGCGGCGTTGACGAAGTCGCGCACGCTGTATTGCACGCCGGTGGCGATGACAAAGTCTTCGGGGTGGTCCTGTTGCAACATCAGCCATTGCATCTCGACATAGTCTTTGGCGTGGCCCCAGTCGCGCAGGGAATCCATGTTGCCGAGATAGAGGCAGTCCTGCAGACCCAATTTGATTCTTGCGAGCGCGCGGGTGATCTTGCGCGTGACGAAGGTCTCGCCGCGCACCGGCGATTCGTGGTTGAACAGGATGCCGTTGCAGGCGTAGATGCCATAGGCTTCGCGATAGTTGACGGTGATCCAGTAGGCGTACAGCTTGGCCACGGCGTAGGGGCTGCGCGGGTAGAACGGGGTGGTCTCTTTCTGCGGGATTTCCTGCACCTGGCCGAACAGTTCGGAGGTGGATGCCTGGTAGAAGCGCGTCTTCTTTTCCATTCCGAGGATGCGGATGGCTTCGAGGATGCGCAGTGTGCCGATGCCGTCGGCATTGGCGGTGTATTCGGGTGTCTCAAATGAGACGGCGACGTGGCTCATTGCAGCGAGGTTGTAGATTTCGTCCGGTTGGGTTTGCTGGATGATGCGGATCAGGTTGGTGGAGTCGGTCAGATCGCCGTAATGCAGTTTGAATTTGGCGTTGTTGACGTGCGGGTCCTGGTACAGGTGGTCGATGCGGTCGGTGTTGAACGAGGAAGAGCGGCGCTTCACGCCATGCACCATGTAGCCCTTCTGCAGCAACAGTTCGGCCAGATAGGCACCGTCCTGGCCGGTGATGCCGGTGATGAGGGCGACTTTGTTTGTACTCAAGATGTTCTCCTTTAATAAAATTCGTTGTCGGGTTGAAACCCGACCTACCAACCCGCACCCGTAGGTCGGGATTTATCCCGACGGGGTTGGGTTAATTTGTGCACCCTTGTCGGGTTGCACCCGACCTACCACCCGCTCCCCGTAGGTCGGGATTCATCCCGACAATGTTTCATCCAGCCAAACCGCGTCCCACAATGAATAATCCTCTATGCGCTCTACCAATCCCGCTCGCAACGGATTGGCCACAATGTACCGCGCCATTCTCCGCAGGTCTTCATCTTCACGCACGGCATGGTCAAAATAATTCGCCTGCCATACCGTTTCACCGATTGCGCGCGCGGTTCGGCCTTTCAGCAAATGGATGGCTTCGCCAAGTTCGCCTTCCTGCAAGACCATCAGCCAATGCAGATGATCCGGCATCACGACATAGCACAATGTTTCCGCCCGGCCCTCGCGCTGCAATTCGATTAACTGGCGAACCAGTTTTCGACCGTTTCCCAACGAGGCGAAATACGGTGTACGTTCACGCGTGACCGTCGTGATGTGGTACATCGTACCCTGTTGCGATACGCGCCCTTTGCGTAGATCGCTGTATGCCATGAATACCCCATCTAACCTGACTGTCGGGTTGCACCCGCAAGGGGTAGGCCGTGGCTGTACGGGGCTGAAGCCCCTACACCACACGCTCAAACCCGACCTACCAATCCGCCCTGTAGCTACCTTGTCGGGTTGAAACCCGACCTACCAACCCGCTCACCGTAGGTTGGGATTCATCCCGACAGGGCCCGATCGCCCGGGTTGCTGTTTTATGCGTTGATCCTGCGCCATGCCAACTTCGCCAAGGCCAGCAACACTCCAAACAAGACTCCGATAAACAGGCCAAAAAATAAAATCAACCGCACTTTCGGCCAGACGGGGCCGGCGGGCGCATAAATTGGCGCCGAAAGTTTAGCCGGATTTCTGCGCGCGAACGATATTTCCTCCTGCAACGCATCAATACTGGTGCGCAAGGCGGAAAGCTTGTCCAGTCTGGCCAAATATCCGAAATTGCCCGTCTGGGCATTTCCAATCGATTTGAGTTGGCGCAATTCCTCGGCCAAAGCCTGCCGCTTGCGCGCCAGATTTTCACTTGTCCCCAACAGATCAGTCTCAACCAGGTTATGTTGCTGCGCTCCTATCATCTGAATGATCGCCTCGGCACATTGCTTCGCCGCTTCCTGCGTCAGGGCGCGGACTTTGATTTCCAGCACGTCCGGCATCGGCCTTAATGTTCGAACCTTGAGCATTCCCCCCATATACTCCCCGATCGCTTCAGTGCCGGCGACTCCGCACTGCTGCAGCGTTGCGCCGCTGTAGCTCGCGGGGTAACGCAATCTTTCCGCCAGGGAGGCGGGACTTTCAATGTTTATTGAGATTGGTCCTTCAAGAGATTTGAAGCCGACATTGCTGTTCTGGAGCCGCGCCATTTGCAACAGGGCGCTCGCCTCATATTTTTTGGGGGCAAGTTGCACATACGCCACCGACAACAGAAATGTCGTCGCCGCAACGGCGGCAATGAACTTGCCGTTAACCTTGAAGAAGTTGATGATGTCTTTCAGGCTTACTTCGTCGTCGCTGTCGCTCAAGATGTTCTCCTTTAAAAAAAATTCGTTGTCGGGTTGAAACCCGACCTACAAAAGCCCATCACACCTGGCCTACAATTAACCCCGCGATCTCAGCTGTTCTTTTTTCCATCAGCGCGATATCACCGCGCGTCTCCACATTCAATCGCAACAGCGGCTCGGTGTTCGAGCCGCGCAGGTTGAAGCGCCAATCCGCAAACTCGGCGCTTACGCCGTCGGTGCGATCTACAACCGGGTTCATCGGCTGGTAATGACGCAGGATGCGTTCGATGGTTTTATTCACGTCGTCCACGCGATAGTTGATCTCGCCGCTGCACGGATAGGCGGCGATGCGCTCACCCACCAGTTGCGACAGGCGCTTGCCGCTGCGGCTCAGCAGTTCGGTGACCAGCAGCCACGGGATCATGCCGCTGTCGCAGTAGGCGAAGTCGCGGAAGTAGTGGTGCTCGCTCGTCTCGCCGCCGTAGATCGCGTTCTCGGCGCGCATGCGTTCCTTGATGAAGGCGTGGCCGGTCTTGGACTGGATGGGAATGCCGCCGGATTGTTGGACGACATCGATGGTGTTCCAGGTCAGGCGCGGGTCGTGGATGATCTTTTCGCCGGGGTGTTTGGCGAGGAAGGCGGCGGCGAGCAGGCCGACGATGTAATAGCCTTCGATGAATTCGCCGCGCTCGTCGAACAGGAAGCAGCGGTCGAAATCGCCGTCCCAGGCGATGCCCATGTCGGCCCGGTGCGCCTTGACGGCATCGGAGGTCGCGGCACGGTTTTCCGGCAGCAACGGGTTGGGGATGCCGTGGGGGAAAGTGCCATCCGCTTCATGGTGGATTTTGATGAAGGTGACGGGGAGGTGCAGTTGTTTGAAGCGGGCTTCGAGCGCGTCGATGACATGGCCTGCCGCGCCGTTGCCGGCATTGACCACCAGCTTGAGCGGGGCGATGGCGGAAGCGTCGATATAGTTGAGCAGGTGATCGGCATAGGGGGCGAGGATGGAAGTCTGCGTCAGGGTGGCGCGCTTGTGCGGTGTCCGATTTTGTAGGTCGGGCTTCAGCCCGACATGTCGGGTTGAAACCCGACCTACAGTGCCCTCGGCCAATTTCTGGATGGCCTTGAGGCCGGTGTCGCCGCTGATGGGCACGGCCCCGCGCGCGACCAGCTTCATGCCGTTGTAGTCCATCGGGTTGTGGCTGGCGGTGACTTCGATGCCGCCGTCCACGTCGAGATGAAATGCCGCGAAATAGATCTCTTCGGTGCCGGTCATGCCGATGTCGGCGACATCCGCGCCGCCATCCATCAGCCCTTCGGCCAGCGCCTGCTTGAGCGTGGCACTGGTCGGGCGCACATCACCACCGACAACGACCCGCTTCGCATTGAGGTGCTGCACATAGGCGCGGCCGATGCGGTAGGCGATGTCTTCGTTCAGTTCGTCACCCAGCTTGCCGCGGATGTCGTAGGCTTTGAAACAGGAAAGGGCTTGTTGCTTGGTCATGCGTTTCGCTTCTTTTTTACTGTGTGCTTAAATTTGAGTACGGCAAGGTTCAGTTTAAATCAGGCCGGTTGGTTGCAATCCAGTTTTTTACCACCGTATAAAGTTGCGCTGCTTGCCTGATACACTCAACCAGGACCTGTTCGCCGATCGGGTCGCCTTCGTAATCGCTGACATTGCGTTGCTTGCGCAATGCATCCAGCACGATCACCGTGCTGTGTTCTATCCCGAGGGTTAGCGGGAGCGTTTGAATCGCGGTTTGATGATGCCCCGGTTGACTGGTGGAGGTGCGATACCGGTTCACCCACAATGCCACCATCGCACACTGCATGATGGCCTTGTAAGCGGCATCGAAACGTGTATCGAGGCTGACTTCCTCTATCCGCGCATCTGCAATGTTGCGTGCAGCGGCATGCAGCAAACGCAGCACCGCTTCTCGCGTCGGGTTATGCGGCTGAAGCTGTTTGGTCTTGAGTAAGTTTTCCAAGCTCATTTTCGTTGCCCACTATGAACAGTTTGGGCTTAGACAATACTTCACGGATAAATGAATCACCATTTGTGATTCGCCGATGAAATTCATCCGGCGAATACACCACCGGGTTGATCTCGCGTTGCAAAGTCTCCTGCACAGGATGCAACACCCGCACCGCATCGGCAAAACCAATGCCACCTACCAGCATCACATCCACATCGCTGCCCGACTCCTGTTGACCTCGCGCCAATGAGCCGAACACGAATGCCAGGATGATTTGGTTCTCAACCGGGTTCAGTGCCTCTGCCAGCACGTCTACCAGACCCGAAGTCTTGCGCAGAATACTCGCCAATTCCTCAAATACCGGACAATCACGGTTCGCGCTATAGCGCACCTGATTACCCGCGCTTTTCCGAACCAGCAATCCCGCCGCCGCCAGTCGTGCCAATTCTTTATGCAAGGTTCCCGCTGCCGTGTTCGTCAGGCGAGCGATTTCGCGCACGTAGTAACTCCGCGACGGATTCAACAGCAGCAAACCCAGTACGCGCTGACGATAGATTCCAAAAAGCAGTGAGGAGAGCATAATGTAGTATTAATAGCTACTAACGAAGCTATTATAGCTACGAATATACATTACGCAAGTTTCAAAATTTCTCTCATCGCACGCTCCCGACTTAGTTCCGCCCGTACACATCGTCGAAACGCACGATGTCATCTTCGCCCAGATATTCGCCGCTCTGCACTTCGATCATGACCAGCGGCAACATGCCGGGGTTTTCCAGCCGGTGTTTGTGGCCGGCGGGGATGTAGGTGGATTCGTTGGTCTGCACGAAGAGTTCCTGCTGGCCGTTGACCACGCGCGCCATGCCGCTGACGACGATCCAGTGTTCGCTGCGGTGATGGTGCATTTGCAACGAGAGGGCTGCGCCGGGTTTGACTTCGATGCGTTTGATCTTGAAGTGCGGGCCTTCTTCCAGCACGGTGTAAACGCCCCACGGGCGGTGCACGGTGCGGTGCAGGCGATGGACTTCGTGGCCGGCGGCCTTGAGCCGGGCGTACAGGTGTTTGACGTCCTGCGCGCAGCCGCGCTCGGCGACGAGGACGGCGTCCGGGGTGTCGATGATGACGAGGTCGCTGATACCGACGGCGCCGACGATGCGTTCCTTGCTCTGGATATAGCAGTTGCTGACGTTGTGCAGGATGGCTTCGCCGTCGATGCGGTTGCCCTGATCATCGGCGGGGGTGAGATCGCCCAGCGCGGCCCAGGAGCCGATGTCGCTCCAGCCGATGGCGCAGGGCACGACGGCGACGTTGGCAGATTTTTCCATGACGGCGTAGTCGATGGAGTCGTCCGGCACGTCCCTGAACGAGGCGGCATCGAGTTCGAGCTGGCTGAAACCCTGCCCTTCCGCGCGGCGCGATTGGGCGATGCAGGCGCGGGTGGCGTCCAGGATGGCGGGACAGTGCTGCGCCATTTCGCGCAGCATGACGCCGGCCCGAAAGCAGAACATGCCGGAGTTCCACAGGAAGTTGCCGGAGGCGACGTACTCGTTCGCGGTGGCAAGGTCGGGTTTCTCGACGAAGCGTTTGACGGTGTTGCCCTCCGCTTCGATATAGCCATAGCCGGTTTCGGGGCGATCGGGGCGGATGCCGAAGGTGACGAGTTTGCCCTGTGCAGCGAGTTGCATGGCGCTGGCAACAGCCTCCGCAAAGGCAGCCTGGTCGGCGATGAGGTGATCGGCGGCGAGCACCAGCAGGCAGGCATCTTCGCCGTGCGTTGCGGCAACTTGCAAGGCCGCAGCCGCGATGGCGGGGGCGGTGTTGCGCCCGAACGGTTCGAGGATGTAGCGGTTGAGTAAATCCTGATGGACGGGAATGGCGGCGACTTCGCGGTATTCGTCGGCGGTCTTGAACACCAGCTCGCGGTTGGTGACGGTCAGGGTCTCGGCCACGCCGTCCAGCACAGCGCCGCGTAGCCAAGCTTTTTGCAACAGGCTTTGCCCGTCGGCCAGGCGGATGAAGGGCTTGGGATGCAGTTCGCGGGAGACGGGCCACAGGCGGGAGCCGGCACCGCCGCAAAGAATGACGGGGATGAGTTGGGTCACGATTTCACTCCTCTGGCCTGCTCGTTAACGGGGTACGCTTTGCCTGCAATCAAGCCACGCCTTTCAATCTCCTCCAAGACTTTCTGCACACAAACTTCCAATGCGGCAGCCCCGGTATCCACTACCAACTCGGCATTGACAGGCGCTTCATAGGGCGATGAGATGCCGGTGAATTCCGCGATCTGCCCGGCGCGTGCTTTTTTGTACATGCCTTTCACGTCGCGCGACTCACAGATATCAAGCGTACTGTTGCAATAAATCTCGACGAAGTCGCCATGCTCTACCATGCCGCGCACGTGCGCGCGATCCGAGCGAAAGGGGGAGATGAAGGCGGTGAGGACGATCACACCGGCTTCCATGAACAGCTTGGCGATTTCGCCCACCCGGCGGATGTTTTCGATGCGGTCTGCGTTGGAAAAACCCAGATCGCCGCACAGGCCGTGGCGGACGTTGTCGCCATCCAGCACGAAGGTATGGCAACCGCGCTGGTGCAATTCTTCTTCGACCGCGTGCGCCAGGGTGGATTTGCCCGCGCCGGAAAGGCCGGTGAACCAGAGGATGGCACCGCGATGGTTGTTTTGTTGTTCACGCCGGGCGCGGGTGACGGTGGCGTGGTGCCAGACAAGGTTTCCTGAAGTCGTTTTCTGCTGCTCACTCATGCGTTTTCTCCAGCAAGACCTTTTGCTCGGCCTCGCGCCTCAACGCCTCGATCTCGGCACGTAACCGTTCGTATTCCTGCACTTTGATTTTGAGGAATTCCACCGTCATCCTCGCCCGCGATTCGATGCCTTGCGGCGTGAGCAGATAGGCGTAGGCCAGTTTGTTCTGGCTGTTGCGGAAGTTATTGACCTTGAGACTGCCTTTTTCGATCAGCTTGTTGAGGCAGTAATTGATCTTGCCGAGGCTGATGCCCAGTTTTTTTGCAAGGTCGCGCTGCGAAAGGCCCGGGTTTTCCTCGAGGGTCTTGAGCAGGCTGTAGTGGGTTGCTTCATCAAGCATTTATAGTGTGTTCAGTTGGTGAACGGTGTGCATTACAACAGGCTGAGTCGATTTGTGTCAAGGCATGCTGTTTTGCCGGACTCCAGTCCGACGCGTCGGAATGAATCCCGACCTACAAAACCCCTCTGCCCCCTGGGTGTCGGGTTTCAACCCGACAAGGTTTGTGACTCGCTCATGACGTTGCCGGACTGAAGTCCGGCCCACACAAGCCGCCAATGCTGCGCATATCGCTCTGCGCCTATTTGCCAGCCGCTTTGGCCAGCAGCGTCAATCCCTTGTCGACCTTACCGCCACCGCGCCTGGCTCGAAGCTGAAATCTGGTTTCCGCATCGTATTCGGCCAGCATCAAAGTGGTCACCTCATCAATCAATCTGTTCAGCGGGGTGCCGCGGGTTTTGGCCAGTGCTTTAAGACGACGATGTTTTTCGTCTGGCAGTCGAACGGTTAACGCACTCATTTCAAATCTCCTTCAAAAAAACTTCAGGTGAAACAATACGCAGCGATGGAAACTGCAATTCACCGCCGCCTTTATCACGCAAATTACGCGTCACGATCGCCTCGGCACCCCCGGCAACAGCCAATTCGATCAAATGATTGTCAGCCTCATCCGGTAAATTCGGGCGCCAG
This sequence comes from uncultured Sideroxydans sp., assembly GCA_964442265.1. Lineage (GTDB taxonomy): Bacteria > Pseudomonadota > Gammaproteobacteria > Burkholderiales > Gallionellaceae > Sideroxyarcus. The sequence continues at coordinate 2,363 of CAYTZF010000130.1, read as the reverse complement.
ATGTGATACACCCGCGTCCATTCACAAACCGACAAGAAAATATCCAGCAACTCATCGCGTTCATCCAGACTTAAGCTGCAGCGTCTGAATAAATCGGCTCGTCCCATCACGTCTTCATATTCGGCAAACAACGCAGTCCCCATCAGCGGTGTGCATTCACCGCGCAAACAAGCTGCAATGACCTGATTCGCAGCACCCGAACCCAAACAGGCGCCAAGAAAAATATTCGTATCGACAACAACTTTCATGCGCATTATGGTAGCAAATTTGCCACCATAATACATCCGGTTTGTCGTCGGACTGAAGTCCGGCCCACATGTCCACCGTCCTTTGTTTGCCGCCTGGCTTGAGTCCGACCTACAATGCCGTCCCCGCCAACCTTGCCTGATGCCCGTGACCGATTCCGCCGAAGCCCGCCCGCACATTGCCATCGTCCGTTTCTCGGCGCTGGGTGACGTGGTCCTGGTTGCGGCGGCGGTGCAGGTGTTGCGCCGCGCCATGCCGGACGCCAGGATTACCTGGATCACCAGCCCGCTGGCGTACTCTTTGCTGGAAGGCATCGAGGGCGTGAATTTCGTGGTGATGGAAAAGCCGCGCTCATGGGCGGATTACCGCACTTTTTACCGGCTGTTTCGCCCGCGCCGCTTCGATGTGGTGCTGGCGATGCAGGCCAATTTGCGCATCAATCTGCTTTATCCGGCGCTGCATGCGCCGGTCAAGATCGGCTTCGACCGCCGCCGCGCGCGCGATGGTCAATGGCTGTTCTGCAACCGGCGTATTCCCTGCCGCGACGAGCATTTGCTTGACGGCTTCCTGGCATTCGTCACCGCGCTGACCGGCGCGCCGGCTGCCGCCGCTTGGAATTTGCCGTTGTCGGCGGCGGAACACGACTGGGCCAAACAGCGCCTGGCCGCCCTGCCGCGTCCGCTGCTCGCGCTGCATCCCGTTTCCAGCAAGCGCGAACGCAACTGGCCGGCTGAACGCTACGCCAGACTGATCGAGCTGGCGGTCAAATTCTTTGATTGCGGGGTGGTCATCACCGGCGGCACGGCGCCGGAGGAGATTGCCTTGTGCGCCCGCCTGGCGCAGGTTTCGCCCGCGCATACCCTGGACCTGTGCGGCCATTCGACGCCGAAGCAGCTCGCTGCCGTGCTGGCAGAAGCAAATGTGCTGGTGGCGCCCGATACCGCCGCCGTGCATCTGGCACGGGCCAGTGGCACGCCGGTGGTGGGATTGTATGCGGTCGCCTCCGCGCGCTTTTCCGGCCCGTACCGGCGCACCGAGTATTGCGTGGATCGCCATGCCGAAGCGGTGCGCGAGTTTCAGGGAAAAGAGGCCGATGCCTTGCCGTGGAACACTCGCGTCCATCATGCCGATGCGATGGCGCTGATCGAAGTCGATGAGGTGATGGAGCAACTGGGACGGGTGTTGGCCGCGCCAGTCACTGAAAATCGGGGAGAGACAACATGACGATGACGCGCCTCGCCTACAACGCTCTGCTCTGGCTGCTTTTTCCCTATGTTTTTTTTCATCTGGCGTGGCGCGCGCGCAAACAGCCGGAGTATCTGCAACATGTCGGCGAGCGCTTCGGGCGTTATGCGGCGCAATCTGACAAACCGGTTCTGTGGCTGCACACGGTCTCGGTCGGCGAGACGCGGGCGGCGGCAACGCTGGTGCAGCGCCTGCGCGAACGCTATCCGGATCACCAGCTCTTGCTGACTCACACCACCCCGACCGGACGCGCCGCCAGCGAGCAACTGTTCGGCGACGACGTGTTGCGCGTGTACCTGCCCTACGATTATCCGTTCGCGGTGCAGCGTTTTCTCGATCACTTCAAACCGCGCCTCGGTGTGTTGCTGGAGACCGAGGTCTGGTTCAACCTGATTGATGCCTGCCGCACGGGGAAGGTGCCGCTGCTGTTATTAAATGCGCGCTTATCACCCAAATCTGCACGCAATTATTCCCGCGTGCGCACGTTGGCTCGCGAAAGCCTGCACGCGCTGACGTTGATCGCCGCGCAAACCGAAGACGATGCGCTGCGTTTGGCCAGCCTCGGCCACCGCGCCGTACCGGTGATGGGCAATCTCAAATTCGAGATCGTGCCGCCCGCACACCAGCTCGCGCTCGGTGCCGAATTGCGCCGGCAGTTCGGCGCCCAACGTCCGGTCTTGCTGGCGGCCAGCACGCGTGACGGGGAAGAGGAATTGCTGCTGACTGCGCTGGAATATGCCGCAGTGGACCACCTGCTGGTGGTGATCGTGCCGCGCCATCCGCAGCGTTTCGATGCGGTGGCCGCGCTGATCGAGCAGCACGGTTATCGCATGCAACGCCGCAGCGGCAACGCGCCCGTCGCCGACGATATC
>CAYTZF010000129.1:0-7380 GCA_964442265.1 uncultured Sideroxydans sp. | reverse complement strand
CCGCAGGTGGTTGCGGTGGTGATCTTCGAGGTGCTACTCAACGCCACTTCCATGTTCAACCACGGCAACCTGCGCCTGCCGCCGGGACTGGACCGGGTGCTGCGCTGGTTCGTGGTCACCCCGGACATGCATCGGGTGCACCACTCCATCGAAGATGACGAGGCCAACTCCAACTTCGGTTTCAACCTGCCGTGGTGGGACCGGTTGTTCGGCACCTACCGCGAGCAACCGCGCGCCGGGCATGCGGGCATGACCATCGGCATCCGCGACCATCGCGATCCGCACGAAGTGGCGCGATTGCCGGGCATGCTGCTGTTGCCTTTCAAGGGTGAGATCACGGATTACGCCATCAACCGGCGCAATTATTCCGGTGATACGAAACGACCATGAACTGGTATGCCCACCCCGAATCGTGGTCGTTCATCCTGCGCCGCTATTTGCCGCGTCTGGCGATCTGTAGTCTGGCATGGGAGGTCGTGCAGTTGCCGCTCTATACACTGTGGGCGGATCCGCGTCCGGCATACATCGCTTATGCCGTCGTGCACTGCATGGCAGGCGATGTGCTCATCGGCATGGCGGCATTGTTCCTTGCCTTGATCCTGAATGGTGCCGGGGAACGCGCCGGTTGGCCGGAGAACAGGATCGTCATCTGGACGATCGTCGCCGCAGTCGCCTACACCGTGTGGAGCGAACGCATCAATCTGGCTCAGGGTAATTGGACGTATTCCGCATGGATGCCGGTATTGCCGGGAATCGATGTCGGTCTGGCGCCGCTGTTGCAATGGATCGTTGTGCCGCTCGCGGCATGGCGCTGGGCGAACCGGCAGCGCCCAACGCCGGCTTAGTCGATCATTCCACGCGAAATACGCTTCGCATCCGGACCCCCACCCAGTTGCCGGGCAGGGCGGCGAATATCCACAGCCAGCCGTGCAAACTGGTCGAAGACACGCCGGAAAGAAACGCGCCGATGTTGCAGCCGTAGGCGATACGCGAGCCGTAGCCCATCAGCAAACCGCCGAGCAGCGCGCCCAACAGGGGTCGCACGGTCACGCGAAAATTCGGTTTGAGTTCGCCGGCCAGCGCGGCAGCAGCAGACCAATCACGATCAGGGTAGTGGCGGATTGATGGACAACGGTTTGCCATGTCAGCAGCAGCAAGAGCAGAACCGCGCCGGTTAGATAGAAACGCTGGATGGGCATGATCGGGATCAACCGGATGAAATCAACAGGGCAGATTGATGCGGGGACGGCAGAAACAAAAACGGCACCAATCGAACTTCAACTTTCGATTGGTGCCGCCTTTCCGCTGGTGCGATTACCAGCGTTTTGCCGCGCAGGGATTCTTCTTCATTGCGCACGGGTTCATTTTAGCCGCGCACGGATTCTTCTTCATTGCGCACGGGTTCATTTTTGCACTGCAAGGATTGTTTGCCGCGCACGGATTGCCCGCCGCACACGGGTTGGCCTTGAAACCCTTTTGCAGCGATGCGCTGTAGGCGGTCAGCGCGGCCAGTTTCTTGCTGTTCCACGGGAAAGGTTTGCTCGCCATCGGTGCCACCATGCAGAACTGCACCATCTCGTCCAGGTGAACGGATTTCACTCCGGCGCGGTCATCGGTCATTTGCACGTAGTGCGGGTAAGGCTGCGCAAACGTGGCCTGGAACGCGCCATTGTCGGCATGGCAGGTTTGGCACGACATGCCGTTGGTGCTGAGTCGGGTGTCGCTAAACAATTTCTTGCCGTAGCGTACCAGTGCCGCCTTCTTGCCCTTGTAGGGTTTGTAATGTTTCGGGCGCATCACCCCTTTCATGTCCATCTTGGCCATTCCTGCCGCACAGGGATTGGCTGCGCAGGGATTCATGGCGCCACAAGGATTTTTTGCGGCACAGGGGTTCTTGGCGGCGCACGGGTTCATGCGTGCGCTTCGCGGCGCGCACGGATTGGCGCGACAAGGCGAGGCGATCGCCATCCCCCCAATCGAAAGAGTGAGAACGCCGGAAGCGATTAGCGTATTAACTAATTGATTGTATTTCATTTTATTCTCCTAAAGAAGTCTGGGCGCGGGCTCGTATAAAACGTATCCAAAGTCACGTTCGCAGTAGTGACGGCAGTTCGTCGCGCTTGCGTGGCAAACCTTACATGTTTTTTATTGGGGCGGATTTTGTAACGGATCATGCGGCGACACGACCAACCCGCAGGTCTATTCTCATTTGGGAGGTGTCGTGTTCATTTTAAGCCGAGTGTGGTTGATATTGATTCTCTTTTTGCCGTTGGGAGTGCAGGCCGCAGTGGGCGAGCCCTATTCGCGCGCCAGGCTGGATGCGCTGAATCAGGCCGGGCAGCCCGTTTTGGTGGCTGTCCATGCCGACTGGTGCGGCACCTGCCGGGTGCAGGACAGGGTGTTGGGCGATTTGCTCGGGTCAAATAAATACACGGCGATCAAGGTGTTGCGCGTCGATTATGACCAGCAACGCGCGGCAGTCCAATCCTTTGGAGTGCGCTACCAAAGCACGCTCATTCTGTTCAAATCCGGCAAAGAGGTGGCACGCTCGGTGGCGGAAACCGATCCCGCGCTGATTGCGAAATTATTGGATCGGGCGCTGTAGGGCGCGGTGATGGAAATCGGCACAAGCAGCTATGGCCTATCACTACTGGCGGGCGTATTGACGATCCTGTCCCCCTGCGTGTTGCCGCTGATTCCGATTCTGTTTGGCTCGGCGGTTGGCGCGCACCGTTTCGGCGCTTTTGCACTGGTCGGCGGGTTGATGCTTTCATTCACGCTGGTCGGGGTGGCGTTGGGCACTCTCGGCAGTCTGGCCGGCGTGGATGCGGAGCCTTTGCGGGTCGCGGGCGGCGCGCTATTGCTCTTGTTTGGTCTGGTGTTGGTGTCGGAACCGCTGCAAATTCACTTTCTGGCTTTGATTAATCGTCTTGGCCCGGGGCAAGGGATGCTGGCGAAGTTTAATCCGGACGGGTTAAGTGGGCAGTTTATGCTGGGCATGCTGCTCGGCATCGTATGGACACCCTGTGTGGGCCCCACGCTGGGCGTGGCGATTACCCTGGCAAGCCAGGGGCAGGCGCTGGCCCAGGTGGCGGCGGTGATGCTGGTGTTCAGTTTTGGTGCCGCAATGCCGTTGCTGGCGATAGGCGCAATGTCGCGCCAGGCCTTGGGGAAATGGCGCCACCGCATGCTGGAGACGGGGCGAGCCGGCAAAAAAATATTCGGCATCGCGTTGCTGTCGATCGGCATGCTGGTGTTGACCGGCGCGGATAAGTATTTCGAAAAGTGGGCACTCAACGCGATGCCCGACTGGCTGGTAACTTTAACCACCCGCTATTAAAGGAGGCGCCATGTCAGACAAGACCGCTTTGCTCAACACACTGCTTGGTTTGTCGATGATTGTCGAAGCGCGCGATCCCTATACCGGCGGACATTTGTGGCGCGTATCGCAATTCTCCAGATTGCTGGCGCAAGAGGCCGGCTTGTCGCGGCGCGACATCGCGCTGTGCGAAATCGGCGGTTTTCTGCACGATCTGGGCAAGATCGGCGTGCCCGATGCGATTCTGAACAAGCCGGACAGCCTGACCGGCGACGAGTATGCGGTGATCCAGACGCATCCCGCAGTGGGTGGACGTTTATTGGCCAATCATCCGCTTGCCACGCTGGCGTTTGACGCGGTGGTCGGCCATCACGAGCGCCCGGACGGTCTGGGGTACCCGCAAGGAGTGGCAGGCGCGGTGATTCCCGAAGTCGCGCGCGTCGTCGGTATCGCCGATGCCTTCGACGCGATGACCAGCACGCGCCCTTATCGCAAAGGGATGCGGGTGGAAAAGGCGCTGGAGATCATCCGCAGCGCAAGCGGCAGCCAGTTCGACGCGACGCTGGCGGGATATTTTCTGGCGGTGAGCCATTCTGCCGAGCTGGTGCATGTTATCGGCCACAGCGAACCCGGTTTGCCGCTCCTGTTTTGTCCCTCCTGCCATGCGCCGGTAGCGGTGCGGCGCGCGCAGCACGCCGGCGACTCTCTGTATTGCCGCGCCTGCGGCGGCGAATCGAGATTGGTGCAGGATGACGACGGCATGGAGCTGGAAATGACCGGACAAAGAGGCGATGCCGCCGCGCTCGCCCCGGACAGCGACCCCGATCTGATCGGAGCGATGGTGGAAGACATCGCCCCGCGTGTGTTTTGAGCGCGGGGACACGATCATGGCGAGCACATTCAGCAACACCGTACAAGTCAACGGGCGGACCGTTCTGGTGGAATGGACCCATGCCGCCGCGCGCGAATTGGCGCGCCGCACCCAACCGCTGGTGGTCGAGCTGGAATTGTATTTTTCCTGCCTGGTGAAAAAATTTGTCCGCTTTCACGAGACCCCGCCGCAACGCCAGACCGTTGCGGCCAGCGACAAACTCGCGCTCTTCTTTCGCCCTGTCACCTCGACCGCCTGCTCATTTGAAGTTGCCGATCGTCTGGGCCGGCAGCCGGAAATCGAACTCGATACAGGCAACGCGCGCAAGATCGCGCCGAAACGGGTCGTGATCGACTTTGTGCGCGGCGCATGGACGGGAAAATATTGGGTGTGAAAGGATTGCGCGCAATATTTTGGCAAATTTCAATCAAGTATTTTTTACGCGGGAGAACGAAATGAGAAGATGGTCGATTCTGATGGGCGCAATCTTGTGGCTAACCTCGTCGCTGGCGCTGGCGGTCGATGGCTTGGTCGTGGTGCCGAGTTCGCGCAGTGTCGCGGCAACCCTGGACAGACTTCAGGCTACGGTTGAGCAGCGCGGCCTGACCGTGTTTGCGCGCATCGACCATGCTGCGGGCGCGGCCAAAATCGGCCAAACCCTGCGCCCGACCGCGCTGTTGATCTTCGGCAACCCGCAGGGCGGCACCCCCTTGATGCAATGCGCGCAAACGGCGGGCATCGATCTGCCCCTGAAGATGCTGGTGTGGGAAGACGCGCAGGGCAAGGTGTGGCTGGGCTACAACGATCCCGCGTATCTGGCGCAACGGCATGGCGCCGCGCAGTGCCCGGTGGTCGGCAAGCTGCAAGCCGCGTTGGCGGGGTTGGCCGCAACCGTTGCGGCACCCTGATCATGCCGCGACACCGGGTCCATGCCGGCTGGCGTCTGGCCGGATGGCTATGCCTGCTGGGCGCTGTGGGTGCGCAAGCCGGGACGGCAAGCAAGCCGATGGATATACCGGGGCTGATGCGGATTCCTGCCGGCGCTTTCATCATGGGCTCGGATGCGGACGAGCGCGAAATGGCGTATCGCCTGGACGAACTGGCATACCGTGAACCGGTCACGCGCGAACAAGGCTGGTATGCCGCCGAATTGCCGCGCCAATCCGCCGAAACCGGGGCTTTCTGCATCACAGCGACGGCGGTGACCAACCGGCAATATGCCGCCTTCATTGCCGCGACAGAACATCGGGCGCCCGGGGTTGACCGCAAGACCTGGATTTCATATCGCTTGATCCACCCGTATCAAAGCACCGCGCGCTTTGCCTGGAAAAGTCACCGGCCACCGGCAGGCCGCGAAGACCATCCGGTGGTGCTGGTGAGTCTGGCGGATGCGCAACACTATGCGGCATGGTTGACCCGGCAAACCGGGCAGCATTGGCGCTTGCCCAGTGAACCGGAATGGGAAAAGGCGGTGCGCGGCACGGCCGGCCGCGCCTTTCCGTGGGGGGCGGACTTTGATCCGCACAGATTGAACAGCGCGGATGCCGGCGGATTCGATACCACACCGGTCGGTCAGTTTGCCTCCGGACGCAGTCCGTTCGGCCTGCTCGATGGCGCGGGGCAAGTCTATGAGTGGACGGGCACTATGCAAGGGGCCGCGCGGGCGATCGTCAAAGGCGGTTCCTGGGACGACAGGGGCTGCGGCGTATGCCGTCCCGCTGCGCGGCATAGCCGGCCGGTCGGGATCAAACACATCCTCATCGGGTTTCGTCTGGTGCGCGCAACAGCCCGGGAAAACGGGCGCTGCGAATAGGCAGCCTCAGAGGCTGTGAAGAAATCGTCGCGAGCGGGCCGAGCGCAAGGCGGACGGAGCGCAGCGACGAGACATATCAAGTAGATAGGCGAGGAGTGAGCACCGCCCAACGCAGCGATCGGGACGCGCAGCAGATTTATTCATAGCCTCTCAAGCGGCTTGCGCCAGCACTTGTTCGACTTCGGCCAGCGTTTCTTCAACCGAAATCGGCATCTGGCTGGTGATGTCCAGCGCGCGGTCTTCGAATACATCCTCGCCGGGATGGGCGGCTGCCCACGCCCATACCGTCGCATCGCGGCGCTTCAGCAGGGCTTCAATGTGCGGGCGGAACAGCACGAACATCGCGCTGATCCAGCGGTTCAGCGGCCACGACGGGAAAGCATGGTCGATGACGAAGCGATCCAGCATTTGAATGACTTGCTCGGCCGGATACCAGGCTTCCGCCGTGACCCAGCGGTTGGTGGTGAACAGACCGGTCGGATAGCCGTAGCTGTCCATCGCGATGGCGACCAGATGAGACAGCGCCTCATCCCCTTGCGGCCAGGGATCGGTGGCCGGGTAAGCGATGGGGGCAGCTCCGGCAGGCATCCCTTTGGGACGCAAAAAAGTATGGAAGTGGCCGTGCTCGCCGATCTCGCCGCGGTGCGCGTGGTAGTAATACTGCGCATGGCTGTCTCGGTCATACACGTCGTCTGCCGGATAGTGGTTGAATTCGTAGAAAGTTTCGCCCCTGTTCAGGGTGTCGCGCAACACTTCGCCGACCAGATTCAATTCGGCTTTTTGCAGCGCATGGTAACAGTGCAAAATCTTCCGCCCGGCACGCTGCATGGCTTGCAATTGCGTCAGCGGCAGCCCGGCCAAAGAAAAAGCCACCGGTTCCTCAATGGAACCGGTGGCGACTTGTTGCGCTGTTACCACTTCTTGGCGGCGCAGGGATTCATGGCGCCGCAAGGATTTTTCGCCGCGCAGGGATTCTTGGCTGCACAAGGATTCTTGGCTGCACACGGATTCATGTGTTTGGCATCTTTCTTCATATTTTTCTTGTGCTTGGCCATGCAGGGATTTTTGGCTGCGCACGGGTTCATCTGTTGCGCCGCGCAGGGATTTTTCGCCGCGCAGGGATTATGTGCGGCACAGGGGTTGGCCAGCGCGGGGCCGCTCATGGCGAGTGCCAGCGCACCGGAAACCAGCAGGGATTTGGTGATTTGATTGAGATTCATGGCGGTACTCCTGAATTAAAGTTGGCATGGCCGAAATGGCGGATGCAGGGCTTGGTCGGTGCGGCGCGCGCAACCTTACAGGCGCGGATTGTTTTGGGCAAGCGGCTGCCGCTATGATGCACCCCGGCGCGCACTCTGTGCCCCCATTTTCGGAAAG
>CAYTZF010000128.1:0-2799 GCA_964442265.1 uncultured Sideroxydans sp. | reverse complement strand
CCCATCGGGAACAGGTCATATACCGCCTTGCTGTCCGCTTCCGGCCAGAATTCGTTGATGTCTTTCAACATGCCACGGAAATGCGGGGTGTGACCGTGTTCGCGGTATTGCTCGCGCATGTAATTGATGATTTCCCAATGTCTGGGGGTCAATTCTATTCCTTCTGCCGCAGCGATCACATTGACCACTTCCTCGCTGTAATCGGGTTCCAGCAGAAAACCATCATCATCGGTCTCAAGTTCATTGCCTGCGACGACATATCCCATCTTTACTCTCCTTCTGATTGAGTTAACACAACGATCTTCATTCCAAACCGGTAATGGCCTTGTACGGTAAAAACACGCCACAGCCGTAACATTTCGCCGACCCCAGACCGTTGCCTTGCAGGCGCAGCGACTCCTCCGGTTTGAGGTCATGCACGACCAGACTGAACCCCCTGATTTCGCGCTCGCCGCCTTTAAGCAGGCTGCGTTTGCCGCAGATCAGGTTGGCTCCGACATCCATCGCATCCAGATCGCTGCGGATTTCTTGCATGAACGCGAGCTCATCTTCGGAACCGGTAACCAGCGGCGCGTGCAGGGTCGGGTGGGGTTGCAGCGCGCGCAGGTGCGAACTGCCGAGTTGAATTTGATGACCATCGATCTCCAGCGTTTTCCCGCAGAGCGCGGCGGCGACTTCAGCCATCTCTTGCGGCAAACGAATCACCAGTTTGGTGCGTTTGGCCAGCAGCAGTTTGCCTTCATTGCCCGACAGGCGGAATGGAACGATGCCCACGGCGGTGGACTCTTCAAATTGGGGGGCGTGGCGCACCAATGCGTCCCACAAGGCGAAGGGGTAGGTTGCAGGCAGCGTGATTCCGCTTATGTCGATAGAGGCTTCAGTCATTGCGATGCGCGGCATGCTTCCATCACTCCTTTTTCTGGTTGGCCACCCAGGATTGCATGGTGGCAGCCCAGCGTTCCGCGGTTTGCGCATCGATGTCGAAAATGGTGAAGCGCTTGCCCTCGCGAATGCGGACTCGCAACAGGCTCATGCCACCTGCTGCATGGTCTATTTGTTGCAGTTCGATCTGTTGTCCGCCCAAAGGAACGGTCAATTTGTCCAGCTCTGTTATCGAGGTCATCCCTTGATTCTCCGGTCACCAAACATTACTGCGTTCAGGAAATTGAACGATTATGGACAGTGCGGCCAGTCTATATGGAATGACACCCATAATGGAATACTACCTGTGTAGCGGAAATGCCCACCCATTAGGGATATTTTGCATAGCCGCTACGGGTGATGGTGGGGGCCGAACTAGCCACGTAGTATCCTCAACCAGAAAGAATCTGGGTCGCTCTGCAAAGAACAGAACCCATACGAATCCGGAATTTCAGGCCGCCATGCAAGATCGTCTGGCGTAACGCGATTGAATTGAAAGGAAATATTATGGCAAAAAAACTGCACGACACTCCCAATCTCGATCAACTTGAAAGCGGTCCATGGCCCAGTTTCGTTACCGGCCTGAAGCACCTCGCCAAGGACAAGGATTCCATGGTTGACCTGCTTGGACAACTGGAAGAATCCTACAAGACGAAAAAAGGTTACTGGAAGGGCGGCACAGTCGGCGTGTTCGGTTATGGCGGCGGTGTCATCCCGCGTTTCACCGAACTGAAAAATGCCGACGGCACCCCAAAGTTCAAGGATGCCGCCGAGTTTCACACGCTGCGTATCCAGCCGCCGGCGGGTATGCATTACGATACCGCCACGCTGCGTCAATTCTGTGACATCTGGGAAAAGCACGGTTCCGGTCTGATCGCCTTTCACGGTCAGTCTGGCGACATCATGTTCCAGGGCGCGACCACGGACAATGTGCAAGTGGCCTTCGACGAGATCAACGAAATGGGTTTTGACATGGGCGGTGCCGGCCCGGCCGTGCGTACTTCAATGTCCTGTGTCGGGGCGGCGCGTTGCGAACAGTCCTGCTACGACGAAGCCAGCGCCCATCGTGCGGTGCTGAACACCTTCCTCGATGACATGCATCGTCCTTCGCTCCCCTACAAATTCAAATTCAAGTTTTCCGGTTGTCCCAACGACTGCATGAACGCGATCCAGCGTTCGGACATGGCGGTGATCGGCACCTGGCGCGACAACATCCGCACCGATGAAGAGTTGGCGAAGAAGTGGTTCGCCAAGCACGGGATGGACGAGCTGGTGAACGATATCGTGGCGCGTTGCCCGACCAAGACTTTCCAGATCAAGGAAATCGGCAAGATCAAGAAGGGCGAACACATCTCCAGTGTGGCGGTGAGCGACACCCATGCCATCGAGATCAACAACCAGGACTGTGTGCGCTGCATGCACTGCATCAATGTCATGACCGGTGCGCTGGCTCCCGGCAAGGACAAGGGCGCAACCGTGCTGATGGGCGGCAAGAGCCACCTGAAGATCGGCGGCCTGATGGGCACTGTGGTCATTCCGTTCATGAAGCTGGACACCGAAGAGGACCGGGAAAAATTGATCGATTTCGCCCAGCGCTCGATCGACTTTTTTGCCGAGAACGCACTGGAACACGAACGCACTGGCGAAATGATTGAGCGTATCGGTCTGGCCAACTTCCTGGATGCGATGGAACTTGAGGTCGATGCGTCGATGATCAATTCGCCGCGCATGAACCCCTACGTCCGCACCGATGGTTGGGACGCCGAAGTCGCCAAGATCAATGCCAAAAAGCAAGTTGCCTGAGGAGATAGATAATGAACCAAGCCGTTCAAGCTGCAGCCCCCGTTCAGAAGCGCAAGCCCAAAGAAACCGGGGTTC
>CAYTZF010000127.1:0-4486 GCA_964442265.1 uncultured Sideroxydans sp. | reverse complement strand
GTCGCCGAGGCGAAAGCCACCGTGGTGTGTCCGGAAGGAAAGCTCTTGTCGTCGCTGTGGTCGGGGCGCTGTTCGTGGATCGTCGCTTTAAGCCCCTGCGAGATGCCGCTTGCAACAAAGCCGCTCAACGCCGCCTGCCCCAGTCCCTGCCAGTCGCCACGCAGGGTGGGAGTAGCCACGGCAGCACCAATGGTGAGAGCAAGACCGACATCGCTGATGTCAGCCCAGGTCTTGTTGTCATTGGCATGGGCAGCCGGGTAGATGCCGAGGGTCAAAGTCAGGGCTAGCAGCAAAGAGCGAAATGTCATCGTTAATTCCTTCACATCGGTTATTCGGCGGCGCGAAAAAATCCGACCCCGGGCGCGGGATTTTACCCTACTATTTCGCATATTGAGGTGCCAATGGAGTGGGCGTCCAGGATAACGTCCATGTCTGTTAAAACCCCGCCGATTGAAACTTTTCCGGTTGAAACTTTATCTCCAGTGAAGCCTTTGCAAACTCATAGCGCGCGTGCCGTATCCGCAGGGTGCTTGCTCTTGCTTACGGGCGTCTGCGCCTGGGGTTTTATGCTAACCCGATCAGGCCCCGCGCTCTTCGATCAGCCTCTGCTGTTATGGTTCCGCGCGGGCGATGATTCCGCACGACTGTCCGGCCCGGAATGGATCGGCACGCTTTGGCATGGCTTGACCCGGCTGGGCGATACCCTCCCGCGCCTGCTGTTGGCCGGCGGGATGATCGTCGCCCTGGGGCTTTTGCATCGCTGGCGCAGTGCCTTGTTCGTTGCCGGGGTTTTATCCAGCGGTATCGGCTTATCAAGCGCCATCAAACATTGGGTGGGGCGGCCGCGCCCCGATCTGGTCGCCCATCTGGATCATGTTGGCTCGCAAAGTTTTCCCAGCGGCCACGCCCTCAACAGCACCCTGTTCTATCTGGTTGCGGCGTTGCTGTTGGCGGATTTTTTGCGCGGGCGCGTCGCGCGTTGGGGGGTGTATTTCGCGGCGACCGGCCTGATTTTGGCGACCGGCATCTCGCGCATCGCGCTCGGCGTGCATTATCCGAGCGATGTGATTGCCGGCTGGCTCATCGGCGTTGCCTGGTTCGGACTGTGGTTTTCATTAACCCGGCGTTATTGGCCGCGCGCACTTCCGTAGTCGGAATGAACTTTTTCACGGGGCTGTTGCTACAATGCCCGTTTTGATCCGGCGCACAGGGAAGAAAAGATGATACACGCACGCAACATTGGACAATCCGCGGCAGCTCCATCGGCGGAGGCCGACCCGGCGGTGTCTCCGCTTGCGGCGTCACGCACCCCGTTGCGCCTGGGGGTTGTGCTCAATCCCGGCAGCGGGGCAAATCTGAAATCACCGGGGGTGATGCGACGGGTGCTGGAGGCCCATCCGCAGATTCCTTTCCGTGAAGTATCGGATCCCGCCTCGGTGGAACGCGCACTGGATGAGTTGTCGACCGATGACATCGACACGCTGGTTGTCAGCGGCGGGGATGGCACGGTGCAAGCGGTGCTCAACACACTGCTCGGATGCAAACCTTTTCGCACCATGCCGCGACTGGCGCTTCTGCATTCCGGCACGACCAACATGAACGCCGCGGATGCGGGATTTGGCGGCCGCCCCGAGCGCGCGCTGGCCGGCCTGATCGAGCGTGCCGGGTTGGGGTTGGCCGGATTTGAAACAACTCAACGCCATATCATGCGAATCGACCGGGGTGCGGGGAGGCGTGCAATTTATGGCATGTCATTTGGTGCCGCCGCAATTTATCAGGGGGTGCATTACTGCCGAAGCAAAGTGCATACCATGGGTTTGCGCGGGGAAATCGGTCCGGGCATTGCGCTGTTGCGCTTTGTGGTGGCCCTGGCGCGCGGCGAGCACGGGATTGCCGCGCCGGTTCCAATGAGCATGGTGATCGACGGCCTCAAGCATCCCGCCGCGGACTGTGGGATTCTGCATGTCACCACGCTGGACAGACTGTTTCTGGGGATGCGCCCGTTCTGGGGAGAGGAGTCCGCGCCGCTGCGCCTGACCTGTGTGCGTTCACATCCGCGCTATTTGTTGCGCGCGCTTCCCGGCTTGTTGCGCGGTCGCCGCAACCGTTGGATTACGCCGGAAAACGGCTATATCAGCCATAACGCGCAGCGGCTCGAATTCAGTTTCGATGACCAGTTTGTCGTGGACGGAGAATTTTTTTCGACCGAGCCGGGTTATCCGCTGGTGATCGCTGACGGTGGCGCGCTTGATTTTTTAACCGCGCATCGCCGTTGATGCCGCCTGGTCAAGCGCGTGGCAGCACCGTTTCGATTGCCTGCAATGCGGTGTCCAAAACTTCCGCATACGGGGCGCGCGCATCGATCTCGACAATCTTTGCGCCGTTGAAATTCAGGCGCGGCATAACCGAAATTTTATCCCGCAGTTCCTCCATTGCGTGGTCTGGTTTGCGCCCGTGCGCCGTTTCCGCGTCGATATTCAGGCGAATCACCAGCGTCGGCAGATACCCGGCCATCAGCGCATAAAGTTGCCATTCGCGTGCCACCAATTTGCGCACCAGCCGGTTATGGGTCGGGTCATCATCAAGTCCGGGGCCGTCGTAACGGAAACCGTAGATTTCCGCCTGCGGATAACGGTCGGCGATGACAATGACACCGTCTTGTGCCAGGTGGATCACCCGGCGCAATTGCCTCAATCGCCACAGGGAAAGCAGATGCATGATCAGCGCGGTCCCGGTGCCGGGTAGTTTTTTACGGGTGTCCTGGGCGCGTTGTGCCTTGTTCGCCAGATAGTGCTCAAGCCTGATGCCAATAAGGGGAAGCTGCTTGATTTTTTCGCCCATTTCCCCCGATACCAGCCCCAGATAGCGCCTTTCAGCCGGGCCCCGCTGACGCAGATTGGCCAGCAAATCCGCTGTGAGGGTGGATTTTCCCGTGCCATCGCAACCGATGATAGCGATTACCCCGGGCAGGATGAGCGGGGGCGTGGCGGATGGGAGCGTTGTGTCGGGCATGGCAGGTTTTTTGCGCGGCGCGGCCGCATGGTTGGAATTATTTTTTGTTGGCATGATGAAAAGATAGCATGGGACACTTCAAAAAATGACGGTTGCGGGATCAGGCACAAGGCGCACGATGGCGTCAGCCGATCAGGCATTTCTCTTGCCGAGGGCGGCCTCAATGGCATGCAAGGACGCATCCAGAACTTCCGCATAAGGATCGCGCCCGTCCAGATCGAGAATGGTTGCACCGTTAAAGTGCAGGGTCGGGATTACGCTTGTCTTGTCGCGCAACATCGACAATTTGTGGTCCGGCTTGCGCGCATGTGCTGTGTCCGCGTCGATATTAAGCCGAATCACCAGCGTCGGCAGATGGCTCGCCATCCATTGGTACAGACGCAACTCGCGCGCAGCCAGTTTGCGCGCCAGCCAACTCTCCGCTTTTACCGCCCCGAGGCCGGTCCCGTCGAAGTAAAAGCCGGGGACTTCGGCTTGCGGGTAGCGGTCGGTGATGACGATTACCCCGCCCCTGCACAAGCCCAGCAGACGATGAAATTTGTGCGCGCGCCAGCGCGAAAGCAAATAAATCACCAGCGTGGTCAGCGTGTCCGGGGCCGCTTCCTTTTTGCTGTGCGCCCGTTCCGCCTTGCGCGCCAGATAACGCGCGAATGCAGCGCCCACTACCGGCAAGCTTCTAATCCAGTCGGCAATATTGCCCGAGGACTGTCCGAGGTAGAGCCATTCAACATGGTTTTTTTCGCTTAAACGGGCGAGAAGATCGGCGGTCAGGGTGGACTTGCCGGAACCGTCACAACCGACCACCGCAATCACCCCCGCCAGCGGCCGGCGCGGCAGGGAAGATTGCGGATACCGCTGTAATTCTATTTGGTTTGTTTCCATGTTGATCGGATCGTAAATTGAATTTGATCTTGGCCAGCGCCGAGGATACGGGACATTTATTCCCCGGGCAGTATCTGGCTAAAGCGTGCAATCCGCCCAGTTGTTCGGCGTCTCGAACAGGCGCACGCGCACCAGGCGCAAGTGATTGCCGAAGGTGTCGCGGTAAGCCTCATGCAGCAGGTCGAACGCGATCCGCGCCAGGTTCTCCGCCGTCGGCACCGCCTCCAGCACAACAGTCTTGTGATCCGGCAGCGTCTGCAGAAAATCCAGCACCACTTTGTCCTTGCGCCAGACCAGAAAGGCGTGATCCCACGCATCCACCACGCGTTCCCTGGCGATGCGCTTCACGTCCGAGAAATCCATCACCATGCCCTGTTCCGACACGCCTTCGGCAGTGATGACATCGCCCGCCAGGGTGATCTCTATGGCATAGCGGTGGCCGTGCAGATGTTTGCACTGGCTGGTGTGGTTGGGGATGCGGTGGCCGGCATCGAATTCCAGCCTTCGGGTGATCTGCATGATGCGTGTCTTGAAAAAAGTGGCGCGGATTATAGCCTGAATGACGCGACGGCACGTTTGAAGGCCTGTTGCG
>CAYTZF010000126.1:0-4851 GCA_964442265.1 uncultured Sideroxydans sp. | reverse complement strand
ATTGGCCCGGTCGAATGCCGCGATGGCGGCTTGATACAAACTGGAATTCATTGTGTTTTCTCTTTGCTTAAGGTTGTCGAAGATGTTTTGCAGCGGCCGACGAAAGCGATAAAACGGGTCGCCCAATAGCAACTGCCGATGGTGCGCAGATGCGTGTAAGAAGCCAGCAGATTATGGATAACCAGACCGTCGCGCTCGCCGTCGATGCCGTAACCGCGCTCGACATGGTAAGCGAAGCGGCTATCCGGCGGAAGATTCTCCAGGCTGGAATAATGGAACTCATGTGCCTTGATCTGCCGCGCCGGCACATCCGGACGTGGCCACGGATGCCCGGCATCCTCGCGCAAGTGCACGTAGCCGCGCCCGACCGGTTTGGCATGCATCGTCACCTCGCCGGGTATGGCGCCAACCATCTCGAAGGTGCGTCCCTCGTGGGCGATACTGCGCGCCAAGTACATCAGCCCGCCACATTCTGCATACGCGGGCATGCCGTGTTCAATCGCCTGTTTGATCTCGTTGCGCAGTGTCGCATTCCCCTCCAGTTCGACCGCGCACGCCTCGGGAAAACCGCCGCCGATGTACAAGCCGTCGATCTCGGGCAGACGGGCGTCGTGCAACGCGTCGAACGGCACCAACTCCGCCCCCGCCGCCTGCAAGGCATCGAGGTCGTCAGCATAATAAAAGCCGAAGGCGCGATCGCGCGCGATGCCGATGCGCACCTTGTCACTAACGGGCAGCGCGCTGACGTCCGCCTGATGCGGGACGGCCAGCGGCGGTCTGTGCGTCAGCGCAAGAAGTTTGTCCAGATCAACCTGCTCCGCGATGGCCTCGCCGATCTGCCTGATCTTGGCATTGGCCGCGATCGACTCGTTGCTCGGCATCAGGCCGAGATGGCGCTCGATGATGGAGAGGCGTTCATCGTGCTGGATCGCGCCGATCACCGGCACGTCGGTGTAGTGTTCGATGACCTGGCGCAGCTTGGATTCATGGCGCGAGCCGCCAAGATTATTGAGAATGACGCCGGCGATGTTGATGTCGCGATCGAATGCCTGGTAACCGAGGATCAACGGCGCGATGCCGCGCGTCATGCCGCGCGCGTCGATCACCAGCATCACCGGCAAATCAAGCAGCTTGGCCAGTGCGGCATTGCTGTTGCTGCCGTCGAGCGACAAGCCGTCATACAACCCCTTGTTGCCCTCGACCAGATTCACGGCGGCGGCATGGCGCGCAAAGGTCGCCACGACATCGTCGTTTTCCATCAGGTACATATCGAGATTGCGGCAGGGACGGCCGGCGGCCTGGCTCAACCACATCGGATCGATGTAATCGGGGCCCTTCTTGAAAGGTTGCACGGCATGGCCGCGCGCGGCGAGCGCGGCACACAAGCCAATGCTGACCATGGTCTTGCCCGAAGATTTGTGCGCGGCCGAGATCAGCATCCGATGGCTCATGGTTGCCGCCTCATTCGCTTTCGGGCACCGGGAAAATCAATGATGTCCGACTTTTGTCGGAATCTCGCGCGGCACGAAATTCAGCACATGGATGCCAATGGCAGTAATCATGAAAGCGACCCCAAGACCGCCAAAACCGAGCAGCGCTTCATACACCGAGGGGCGATACGGGGCAATTTCACCGTCGCCAAAGGTGCTGCTCACCGCATAACCGTGAAAAATATCGAGCGGAAAAGCCTGCCCGCCGATGATGAAGACATACAGGAAGGCAAATCCGCCCAAAATGATGGCGAGCGAGGCGCCGATCACGCTTTTCGATTTACCCAGCGCGGGATGGAAGATCAGCAGCAGCGGCAGCAGATTGCCGATAACGATATAGCCCCACCAGAATAACTGCGGATAGATGCCGCCGTCGCGCAGGATGAAATATTCAAATGCGCTCTGGCGCGAAAAATAAAAATTAGTCAGGTGATAAGTGACCACAAAATACAGCCCGGAGACCACAAACACACCCATCAGGTTGCGCATGCGTTTCTGCACATATTCGTCCGGACGGATGCCGTTCCAGGCAAAGATCGAGGACTGCACGATATGGAATACCGCCAATCCCCAGGCAAAAGACAGGATGATGAACATCGGCGGCAGGATGGCAGAGCCGTAAGCCTGGCGCGCGCCGAGGAAGGCAAAAATCAGCCCGGTGCCGGTGGTCAGCACAAAACGCCAGACGAACACCAGCAATCCCGCCGGCTTCGACCACGGATACATGCGTTTCTCCATCATGGTCCAGAGATAGAGCACGACGGCGGCAAACATGCCGGAGTACAGCAGCACATTCCAGGCAAACACCGAGGTCGGATTGTAGTTGGTCGCCGCAACGATCACGCGGTCAGGCCGCCCCAGATCCAGCATCAGCACCATCAGACCGCCGCCCAGCATGGCTATCGACAACAATCCCGCGAGCGGTCCGCGCGCCTTGTAGGCCGGCTTGTTGAAAACCGATCCGATCGAGGAGACATTAAGCACGCCGGATGCCGCAACAATCAGGAAGATCGCAAACACGTGCGGCAAGCCCCACACGATCTGGTTGTTCATGCCGGTGATGATATGTCCCTGCGACTCCATCTCGTGTACGGCCAGCAGGCTGCCGGCCACAATCAGCAGTCCGGTGGCAAGCAGCAGGTTATACAGCGGGCTTCTCAACTGGTTGGGCGAAGTGTATGACATTTATATCCCCTGATAACGGACGCCAGGATTCAGGTGCAGATCGGCACGAATCTGGACACTGGAGAGGCTGCGCAATTTTTTGGCGATCTCGCTGTCGGCATCGTTCAGGTCGCCGAACAGAATCACGTTGTTGGGGCAAGCTTCGGCGCAGGCCGGTTTGCCGCCCTGGTCGATGCGGTGCACGCACAGGGTGCAGCTTTCCACCGTGCCCCTGCCGCGCGGCACATCCGGGTTCTGATCGTGCAGCGGCTCATGCACGAAGGAGCGCGCCTTGTAGGGACAGGCCATCATGCAGTAGCGGCAGCCGATGCAACGGTGCTTGTCCACCAGCACGATGCCGTCGGCACGTTTGAACGAGGCATTGGTCGGACAGACATCGACACAGGGCGGGTTTTCGCAGTGCTGGCACATCATCGGCAATGACACTTCGCGTCCGCTGCTAATGTCCTTGAGTTCAATCTTGCGAATCCATTGCGAATCGGTGGCGGCAGTTCCGCCCGACAGGCCGTTCTCCTTGTTGCAGGCAGTGACACAGTCATTGCAGCCGGGTTTGCACTTTGCCGTGTCGATCAGCATCCCCCAGCGCACCTTGTTGTTGGCTCCCTGCGGTTTGCCATGGGCGATGTCGAACAGCATGAAACCCGGCGCGATCAATACGGCTGCCGCGCCGACGGATGTCTTGAGAAAATTCCTGCGCTGGGTATCAATATCACTCATTTGGCATTCCTCTGCTGCAACCACGCACTCTTGCGTTTGCCCGAGTGACATTCGAAGCAATCCAGCTTGACCGCCTCATACTTGTGGCAACCGACACAGAAACTGTCCTCGCGCGCGATCACGCTGTCATCCTTCGTGCTCGCATGGCACTCGATGCAATTTTTCAGACTGATCTTTTCATCGCGTATCCCTTTGCGCAGCGCCTCGTCACGCTGGTGCTTGAGCATGTGCATGTGATTTTTTCGCATCCACTGCGTGTCTTCCACGCACTGCCCGCCACGGCCGATGTCGAGCTTTGGAGTGCCCGCGCTATCACCGGCCCAAACCGGCGCAACGCACAAGCACAGCAACAGGGAGGCGAGCCGTTTCATCACTCGCCCAATCCCATCTGGATGTAACCCGTCGGACACACGTCGGCGCAAATATGGCAGCCGATGCATTTGTCATAGTCGGTGGCAACGTAGCGGCCGGT
This sequence comes from uncultured Sideroxydans sp., assembly GCA_964442265.1. GTDB lineage: Bacteria > Pseudomonadota > Gammaproteobacteria > Burkholderiales > Gallionellaceae > Sideroxyarcus. Next base: position 987 of record CAYTZF010000126.1, on the reverse strand, counting down.
GGTCGACTCGGACTTCTTGACCCGATACACCGCAGTCTGCGGGCAATACATCACGCAGTTGTCGCACTCGAAACACATGCCGCAACTCATGCAGCGCTTGGCCTCTGCCACGGCTTCCGCTTCGCTCAATTTCCCCAGGCGATCCTCAAAATTGCCCAGCGCGCTTTCCTTGTTCAAGGTGGTTGTGCTGCGCTTGTTGCGCGCCGTGTAGGCAAAATGCCCGAGGAACAACTGGTCGTGCGGAATGATGTAGCGATCGGAGCGATTGTCGAAGTTGTGCACCGCGATATTGCTGCTGTTGGTACCGCGCAAAGGTTCGTGCGATTCCTCGATCTTGACCCCCTTCTCTGCCATCTTGCGCATGAGGTCGAACTGGTGCGCATCGATCTTGGGACGTTTTTCCAGATCGATGCCGAGCAGGAAATTGTGAATGCCATCGGCGGCAATCGAGCCGTGGCCGATTGCCGTCGTCAGCAGGTGCGGGCGGATCACGTCGCCGCCGGCGAACACGCCGGGTTTGCCGGCAACCACATAGTTCCTGTCCGCAGTGACCGCGCCTTTGCCATTATTGAATTCTTCCAGTCCGGTGAAATCAACCGCCTGACCGATCGCCGACACGATCAAATCAGCCTCAAGATCACGCTCGCTGCCTTCCACATTTTTGATCTCCAGCTTGCCGCCGGTGATCTTTGCTTCACACTGGATCACTCGCAGCGCGGTGGCACGACCGCCCGCATCGCGCACGATGCCAACCGGCGCCAGACCACCGATGATGGCGATGCCTTCCGCTTGCGCCTGTTCGATTTCGTGTTTGTTGGCCTGCATCTTGTCCACCGGGAACACCGAGGTCAACGTCACTTCCGCGCCTTCCTTGGCCGAAATCATTGCCACATCCTGTGCCAGATGACCGGCAATCGCTGCTTCCGCATCAGTTGGCTTCGCATTCTTGATGTGACCGAGACGGCGTGCCACGGTCGCCACGTCGAT
>CAYTZF010000125.1:0-13815 GCA_964442265.1 uncultured Sideroxydans sp. | reverse complement strand
CTGTCGCGAGCCGACTTCATGGCGGAGTATGGACACCTGCGCCCCGGCACCTATGACATCCTGTCGCGCCGTTATGACCAGATGCCCGATCTTGGCATGAACGATACGCAAGTGCGCCCCGAGCAAGAGCACAACAAGTTTGTGCTGGGCGCGCAGCAGAAGCGCGCGATCGATCAGTTGCTTCAGGCCGAAGGTTTCGCGGAACTCGACGCCGGAAAATTGCTCGCTTATGTCCAGGCCGCCACGGTAGGCCGCGAATATGGCAAATTCGTGTTCACCCGCTCTGTGAGCAAGATGCTCGAGCTCATCGCAGGCTTTGGTGAACGGCATGGCTTGAGCCGCGATGAGATGTCCCATGTCGCGATTGGCAACCTGCTCGATGTCGTCACGAAAAGCGCTGAAGGCAGCATCGAGGAGCGGCTGCGCCAGATCGCGGAAGATGAGGCCGAGCGGCATGCGCTGAGCGCAGCAATACGCCTCCCCCAGGTTTTGTTCGATGAGGCGGGCGTGCATGTCGTGCCATTCCAGGTCAGCCACCCGAATTTCATCACGCACAAGAAAATCACGGCGGCCTGTGTCTGCCTGCTCGCGGGGGAAACAGCACCCGCGCTGACAGGAAAGATCGTGCTGATCGAAAACGCAGACCCCGGCTTCGACTGGATCTTTGCCCAACAGATCGGCGGGCTGATCACCAAGTACGGCGGCGCGAATTCACACATGGCGATTCGTTGCGCGGAGTTCGGCATCCCTGCCGCGATAGGTTGTGGTGAGCAGCGGTTCGAGGTGTTCATGAGCGCGAATCAGATCCTTCTCGATTGCGCGGCCGGTTTGATCAATCCCTTGCACTGACAGGAAATCATTATGGTTGTATGGATCATCGGGCTTTCTGGAGCAGGCAAAACGACACTAGCCAATGAAGTTGTCGCGCAGGTTCGTCGTGTCCAGCGTAACGTCGTTCTTATCGACGGCGACGTGGTTCGGGAAGTTTTTGGCAATGACCTCGGGCATACCATGGAGGATCGGCGTACCAATGCGCAAAGGATATGTCAGTTGGGCAAGTTCCTTGAGGATCAGGGCATAGATGTGGTGTGCGCGATTCTTTCGCTGTTCCCGGAAACACGGGCATGGAACAGGAAGAACATCAATAACTACTATGAAGTGTTCATCGATACGCCATTACCGAATCTGGTACAGCGCGATCCAAAGGGTATCTACCGCCGCTTCAACAATGGGGAGATACGTGATGTGGCGGGTATGGATATCGAGTTCCCGCGCCCAGAGGACGCCGATCTGACCATCGCTAATATCGGCTCGAAGGAAGCACTTCTTGCCTATGCCAGAGTGATAGCGGAGAAGATCGCCGGAGGCATGCAGTGAGTTATCCCTATAGTCAGTCCAATCGCCTGGAAGAACCGCACAGCTATATGTATACCCCGTTCCAGGGGGAGAAGTTGTTGCGGTCGTATCAAGCCAGCAGGATGGAATTCTTGCGTCGGTACCGAGAGGCGGATGGCAGCCAAATCGCGCCAGATCATATGCTGGCAGATTGTGCCCTGCCTGAACTTGTGCGGCAGGTCGTAGCACTCTCGCCGGATGGGAAAAAAATGTTCCGCGTATTGGCAAACGTCGGCGACATGGCGCCAAGTTGGCAAGCAGGGGCGGCGGATGGCAGCTTGGCTAAATTGGCGGTGACACTGGGCAGACAGGAGGCGACAGGGAAGGTGGCGACGTTGGAGCTGCTGCGCGCACTGACCGCTACCCAACTGGTCGATGCAGACAATACTGCCATAAAGGTCTGGCTTGACCGATTGGTCCAGCGATTCGAGGTGACCAAGAAACTATATGATTCCTATCTGCCCGGCTTCAGGAGAGGTGAGGGCTCGAACTCGTCGGTGCGTTTGTATTGGTTGTTTGCATTGTCACTGAGCTTGTTCTATGCCAGAACCGGTGGGATCAAATACCTGAGCACACTACTGAAAGTTTGCGACTTGTTGTGTTCCCTGCCGGAGCAGGCGTTACAGGGACACATCCCGGAGCGCGGTTTGGGAATCGTGCTGGCGACTGAGGTTGCCGGTGTTCAACTGCTGGCCGAGAGAAAAGGAGTTGCATTTGCGTCTGAGTGATATTGGCATGGTCGCGGGAGATACCTCGCGCACCAGGGCTTACCTGCAGGCATTGGAGAGAAATGGGTTGTTGCCCAGTTTTGTCTTGGTGCTTGAGAATCCTGCTGACTCTCCTCTGCCCGGACAGCTATCCCGATCCGGAGGGGAGGTGAGCAGCCCGGTCACCGAGACGGATGCATGCTGGAGTGAGGCGCATTTTGATCCGTCCCTGTCGATCCGGGACCTGCTGGACGAGAGGGCGATCCCCTACGAGGTATTGGCGAGCAAGGATATAAACGATCCATCGGTTGTCGAGGCCATCCGCCGGCGGATCGAACCGGTATTCATCTATTCCGGTTTCGGCGGCGCATTGCTGCGCAAAGAAGTCTTATCCACTGGCAAGCGATTCCTTCATGTGCATGGGGGATATCTGCCTGAATACAAAGGTAGCACGACGAATTATTACAGTCTGCTGGTCGAGGAAACGATGGGCGCTTCAGCGATCTTCCTGAATGAAGAAATCGACTGCGGGCCGGTGTTGTTGAGGCGGAAGTTTTCCTCTCCCGCGAACCGGCAGGCGATTGACCACTTGTACGATTCAGGCGCGCGCGCAAAGGTGTTGGTCGAGACATTGAAACGACATCTGGCATGTGGGGGCTGGGAATTCGAGTTGCCGGATAATGTTGGGGGAGAGACTTATTACATCATCCATCCGGTGTTGAAGCATATCGCGATCCTCGGGGGAGGCTCATGCGAATAACTTATCGTGCGCATGGCGTCAAAGAATACTGGACTGCTCGCTGGGACGACATTCCGGCGGATGCGCCGATGGAGAATCTGGGTGTTTACCCGCTCAAATACGCCCAGATGACTGTAAAGGATAAAGCAGGAAAGATTTTGGAGGCGGGTTGCGGCGCCGGGCGTGTTTTACGTTACTACCACAATCGCGGTTACGACATCATCGGTTTCGATTTCATCGATGTCGCGATCAGCAAGCTCAAGGAAATCGACCCGACCCTGCAGGCGGAGGTGGGTGATATAACCAGGCTGAGATTTTCAGACCAGTCGTTCAAGTACGTCCTTGCCTTCGGCCTGTACCACAACCTTGAGCACGGGCTGGATAAGGCAATTCAGGAGACGCACCGGGTGCTGGAGAAGGGCGGATCGGTCTGTGCATCTTTCCGGGCCGACAATATCCAGACCAAGCTTACCGATTGGCTGGCTGACAGGAAGGCGAAGAGCAAGGGTGGCGAAAATAAGACGCGGTCTTTTCACAAGATGAACCTGACCCGCAGCGAGTACGAGCAATTATTCACTCGTGCAGGCTTTGTGATTGATTTTATCGGCCCGGTGGAGAACATGCCCATCCTGTATAAATTCGCCTTTTTCCGTTCTGCCGGACACAAGCAATTCGATGAAAATAAAGCGCGGATGGAGGGCTATCGCCTGTCATGGTTCGGTCAGCGGCTACAGAATTTCCTGATGCGGTTTTTCCCGGACCAGTTTTGTAATATTTACGTTCTCGTCGCCCGTAAGGTTTGATGGCCAGCTCAGTTTTTAATGTTGTAGCATTATAACGTGTGCAAATCACAGGAAACTAAAATGAGACTTCTCCCTAAAGAAACTCAAGCAATCCGCCAAGTGTTGCTCAACGCAGATCCACAAGGACGGATTTTCTTGTTCGGTTCGCGCATTGATGACGAAAAAAAAGGCGGTGATATTGATATATTCTTTGAATCATCAAAAAAACTGGGACTCAAAACCATGTTGTCTCTTGAATACAGGCTAACAACCCTTTGCGAGACAAAAGTTGACCTGTTAGTCAAAACCCCGGAGCAAGAGGAAAGAGCCATATTTGGCATCGCACGCAAAGGAGTAACCTTGTGAGTAAAGAGCTCGATATGTTGCGAAGCAATGTCGAGGCATGCAGTCAACGCCTTGCCAAACTTGCCTATTCGGTGAATAAGAACAGGGGGCTATTCCCCCTGGAGATTGGCACAGTCAAAAAGCTTACTGACGATCAAGAAGAATCTATAGATGCCTTGATCCTCAGATATGCGCAATCTGTTTCGATGATTCAGGATCAGGTTTTTCGGGGCATTGCATACGCCGAACAAGAAGATTTAAGCGATAAGTCAAACCGCGACAAAGTGTTGTTGATGGAAAAACTGGGAGCTATTCGCTCCGCAGATGAATTCGGCACAGCAGCAATGTTGCGCAACAAGTTTTCACATCACTACCCGGAAGATGCCGAGCAAAGAATAGATAAACTGAACTTGGTCGTACAAGAGGCGGACTTCGTTATTGACACATTTCGAGACATCCTTGCATTTCTGGGACGTAAAGGATATTAGGTCGTATTGTCATTAGCGTCATGCTATTCGCCCGCCAAGCCCATTGCAGCCTTCTTGACGGAACAAGTGCTGGGTCGGTTCTGCCATATAAGTTCTAATCGCACGTAAGGTTTGATCATTAGCCCAGATACTAAAATCGTAGTGGCCATCACCCAGCGCATAGACAGCGTTGCGGGTCGTGCCGAGCTTCGCGATGCGCTGGACCAAAGGCTGGTTCAGTGGCTGGTCCATGCGGGGTTTCTGCCGGTCATTGTTCCCAATACCCTGTCGGGTACCGGTTATCCGTCTGAGCAAACACTCGAAAGCTGGCTGCAAGCCGTACAGCCCGGTGCATTGATCCTGTCGGGGGGCAATGATATCGGTGAATACCCTGCGCGGGATGCCACTGAACGTTATCTGCTTGCGTGGGCTGAGGCAAGTCGGGTGCCGGTACTGGGTATTTGCCGAGGACTACAGATGATGGCGGTGTGGGCCGGCGTTGATCTGGTCAAGAGAGAGGGGCATGTCGGAACACGGCATCAATTGGTGGTTCCTGCGCTGAAGGATGAATGGCCAACCGAGGTGAACAGCTATCACAACTGGGGCTTGGTTTCCTGTCCGGATGGGTTCAAGGTGGCAGCCCGGGCGGAAGACGGTTCGATAGAGGCGATCAGGCATGTCGGATTACCGTGGGAAGGATGGATGTGGCATCCGGAGCGTGAAGCGCCATTCTCTCCACAAGATATCAAGCGGCTAAAGAGGTTATTCAGTGGACAATAAAGTTGGATTGAAGGCAATTATCCTTGCGGCCGGCGAAGGTACGCGTTTGCGCCCTTACACGCTGGATCGCCCGAAATGCCTGGTCGAGGTGGATGGGCGTAGTTTGTTGGATCGCCAGTTAGACGTTCTGGCGTCAGAAGCAATTCACCCTATCGTTTTAATCGGCGGGTACCGCGTTGAAATGCTGAAACGTCCCGGCATCGAGCTCCGGGTAAATCCAAGGTACGCCGAAACAAACATGGTTTGGACGCTGTTCTGCGCCGAGGAAGACCTTGAGGGCGATGTGCTCCTTTGCTACGGCGACATCGTTTACTCCCGAGAAATACTGCAAGCGCTTCTGAAATCCAAGGCTGACATCGCTGTGGCCATAGACCTCGACTGGGAATCCTACTGGCGCGCGCGCAATGAAAACCCGTTGGATGATGCCGAAACACTCAAGCTGGCAGCCGATGGGCGCATCCTGGAGATCGGCCAGAAGCCCAAGTCACTCGCTGAGATCGAAGGGCAATACATGGGCCTGATGAAGTTCTCGGCCAGAGGTGTGCAACTGTTAAAGAAGACATTTCATGATGCCAAATCAGCGGGGACTTTGCGCGGGAAACTGGCGGAGAAAGCCTATATGACCGACTTGCTGCAAGCGATGATAGACCTGCACTACAGGCTGGATGCGGTGCCCGTGCATGGTGGCTGGGTGGAAGTGGATACGGCGGAAGACTTGCTCTCACCGGTGACCGGAAGCCGCCTGAACCAGATCGAGTCGTCTATCTGAATAGCAAGTGGCGGTAACTGAATTCATGAGAAAAATAATCAATCGTATATTTTCTGACAAGTATGTAAATCATGGCGCTGTGGTCGGTAACGTTCTCCTGCTGCTGATGTACAGGTTTGCGTACCCTTTTGCTGCTTTGCTTAACAAGCTTCACCTGAGTCCAAACCAGATTACAACGCAATCTCTGGTATTTTCAGTACTTGCTTTTATTGCGCTGGTTTATGACGAGGGTTGGGTTTGGTTCTCGGTTTTTTGGGGAGTGTCTGTGTTGCTGGATTTTTGCGACGGAACGGTCGCAAGAATGGCCAACAAAATTTCGAAAAGTGCATTTCGCTACGATCACATGAGTGACTTATTCAAGATTTCATTAGTTATTCTGGGCGTTGGTCTTCGTTATAACGAAACTCTGGTTTGGGTGATGGCTTTTTCATCTTGTTTTGTTTTTATGTACGGTGATGCTTTAAATCGTGAAATGCACACCGCAATTAAAGTTAATCGACAGTCAACAAATGACAGTGTGAATTCATCCAGCTCAACTGTGCGACTTAGAGATCGTTACCGCATTGTTGCCGGGTTGGTTAAACATGATGTTTTGTTCGCAATTGTCAAAAATATGCATGCGGCATTGTTGACAGTGAATGGGCACACGTTGCTATTATTTTTTATATTTCCTTTCGGTAATGAGTTTGCATTCTGGGGATTTACATATTTGATTCTTGTTGAACTATGGACTATCAGGTCGCGAATCGCCTCGCTTATTATTCTGCGTAGATAATGCAAAAGTGGTAATAATTCGCCGGACAAATTCATGAAAAAACTGCTGACGATTTGCATCCCAACCTATAAACGACCGGAAACATTGCGCCGCTGCATTGATTCGATTGTGTCTCAAATTGAAAAATATGCGTTGTCGGATTGCGTTGATATTTATGTGACGAATGATGCATCACCGGATGACACGGTAAGCGTGTTGCATGCATATGCATCGTTGAGTTATTTCAGTGGCGTTACGCGCGAGCAGAATCTCGGCATGAACGTGAACATCAAGTGCATGCTGAACGAAGTGGCAAAAAAGAGCGACTATCAATTGATCATTACGGATGACGACTTTTTGCAACCTGATGTTTTGGATTCAGTGGCGAAGTTTTTGGTGATACAGCAGGTATCAAACCCCGATGTCCCGCTAATATGGACACCCAGGTATTCATATACCGAAGACGGCAACCTTTTATGTGTCGTATGCAGGGCATTCCAGAGGGACACTTTGATTTCCCCGTCCATAAGGAATGCGGGACGTTATATGTATAACGGATTCGTTCTGTCCGGGCTCATTGTTAAATCCACAGAAATTAATTTCCCTTTTTGGAGTAAATATCTGGAAAATGCCTATTTCCCAATTATATTTTCCGGGGAAGTAATCTTGCGCAGACCCAGTTTATTTTGGGACATGAACGTTGTCCGCCATACCGTTCTGAATGAATGTCATTGGGAGCGATGGGGGCAGTCTGAAGCAGAAATAACACTCAGGCTTTTTATTGATTTCATCAATGCATATGTGGTGATCGGGAGAAAGATAAGGCCGGCGTACCGAGCCAGCCTTTTTTATGCATCTGCGTTCCCTAGTATTACGCTAGTCATGAACAGCCTCCTTTCGTCTGGTGGCTTTTTTCATCTGAATGATAGCGAATCTACCACTCTGCTAAATACAGACAGGGTGTCGTTTTCAAAAATTGAATCACCGGCGGGAATTATATTATTCATTGCGTGGATCCAAGTACTGTCTGCCTGTTTGTCCAAAATGGCAATATTCAATATATTGCTACTTATTACAACTGACCGATCAAAAAGAAAAAGACGCCAGGAAGCCCTCGTAAAATACAGGCAAATGTTAGCCAATGCCGCATTTATGCTGCGTTGGACTTTGTAAGTATTATGTGCGGGATTTTTGGACACGTTGGTTTCATCGAGCCAAAACTGGCCCAAGTCTGCACGGACACGCTTGCGCATCGGGGGCCGGACGGTGTGGGGTTATGGCACATGCCTGAAGTGACCTTCGGCCACCGTCGTCTGTCCATCCTTGATCTTTCCGATAATGCCAAGCAGCCGATGAGCTATGCCGAGGGGCGTTATCACATCACATTCAACGGCGAGATATACAACTTCCTGGAGATCCGTGCGGAGCTGGAATCCATGGGATGCCGTTTTTACAGTGAATCAGATACGGAAGTCGTGCTGGCAGCTTTTTCAGTCTGGGGCGAGGCCTGTCAGCAGCGTTTTAACGGCATGTGGGCGTTTGCTGTCTGGGACACGCGTGAAAAAGCCCTGTTTTTGTCGCGTGACCGTTTTGGCAAGAAACCCCTTTTTTATACAGTCTTGCCGGGAGAGAAATTCGCTTTTGCTTCCGAGATGAAAGCGTTTTTTCCGTTGCTCAAGGAGGTTCGGCCAAATAAGGTATTGGTAATGGATGCGCGCCGCATATTTAGCTATGAAGCCACCGATGAGTGCGTAATCGAGGAGTTGAAACGTTTCCCCGCCGGAAATTGCGGTTGGTTTCGGGAGGGTAAGCTGGCGCTGAAGCGTTGGTGGAACACGCTTGATTACCTTACGCCAGTTCCGTCACGCTACGAAGATCAGGTGGAGCAATTCCGCGAGCTTTTTCTGGATGCGTGCCGTCTGCGCATGCGCAGCGATGTGCCATTGGGGACGGCATTGAGTGGCGGTTTGGATTCGAGTGCCACCATCTCCGCGATGGCGTACATCGCGCAACATGGCAAGACGCAACGCATGGGTGAAAGCTGGCAGCACGCTTTCGTTGCTTCATTTCCCGGAACACCTCTGGATGAAACGAAGTATGCCAGGATGGTCACGGATCATCTGGGTATTGATGCGACCGTGATCGAGATTGATCCGCTGCAGGCGATTGCAGATATGGATCGTTATTTTTATCTGTTCGAGGATTTGTATATCACCAGCCCGATTCCGTTTATGCTGACTTACGGTGCGGTCAAAACACACGGCACTTCGGTCACGCTGGACGGGCACGGCGCGGATGAATTATTTGGCGGCTACAATTTTGATTATTTGGTTGCACTAAAGGATGCTGGATTGAATCTCAAGCAAGCTTATGAAATTGTAGGCACCCATTATGATAGTTTGCCAAAAGACTCCAGGCAATTCGCAAAAATGCCTTCCAAGAGCAGGTTCATCGCAGAATTTCATGTGAAGCGTTTGGCAAAAAAGATACTGCGCCATGGATCACGCCACGCAAGCAGAGATGCACAACATCCCATGTGGCGCAGTCTTGACCACCTAAATCAACAACTCTACATTTCAACACACGAAACTATCCTGCCCACTCTCTTGCGCAATTATGACCGCTACAGCATGGCGAACGGCGTTGAAATACGTATGCCATTCATGGATCACCGAATCGTCACACTGGCGTTTTCTTTGCCGTGGGCAGCCAAAGTGCGTGGGGGGTTTTCCAAGGCAATTGTGCGTGATGCGATGGCACCTTACATGCCGCACGAAGTGGCTTACCGAAAAACAAAGATAGGTTTCAACTCCCCTATCGTAGATTGGATGAAAGGACCACTGAAGACATATTTTCTTGACACGATGTCTAGCCAGTCGTTTAGAAATTCCGGTTTGATTGATCCTAATAAAGTGGAACGCGCCGTTCATTATGTAATTGATAATCCGGATGCAAAATTCCTTGACGGCGAGCGCGCATGGACCATGTTGACGCCTTATCTGTGGGAACGTGCAGTACTCAACTATGGCAGGTCACCGGTATGAAATTGGCGCCGATAGCGCTGTGTGTTTACAACCATCTCACCCATCCGCGCCAACCTGTAGGGGTACTGCACCCCATGGAATCGCGCTAAAATGGCACCCCCCGCCAAAGAAATTATGAATAGTAATTGTCCTTCTATCATTCACCGCACTTGCATAAACCTTCCCGTTCGGGACATTTTCCTAACAGTGACGCACAAAACAGAGAAACATTCCCGATCGGGAAATATCGCTTGCATATAGTCCAGTTGGGGCTGATAATTTCCCGAACGGGAAACTGGGCAAGCCATGACATCCATTCGATCACCTCAACAACTCGGCGATGCACTGCGAGCCGCTCGCAAGCAGCTCGGGCTGACACAGCCCCAGTTGGCGCTGGCGGCAGGGGTGGGTGTGCGCTTCATTGTCGACCTTGAAGCAGGCAAGCCCACCTTGCGACTGGAAAACGTGCTGCGGGTCATTGATGCCCTGGGTGGAGAGATCCAGCTGATCGGATTGCCATCCGTTGCGACCAACGATCAAGGTGAGGGTTGCGACCATGGCGCATGAGTTGGAAGTCTGGTTATTCACCAACCCTATAGGCACTTTGGCGCTGCTTGATGGTCGCCTGAATTTTTGCTACGCGCCCGACTGGCTGTCGCGTGCGGACGCCGTTGCCTTATCCGCCTCGTTGCCCCTGCAAGCGGAGCCGTTCGACGATCGCAAAACGCGTCCCTTCTTTGCCGGTCTGCTGCCAGAGGGGCAGATGCGCCGTCTGATTGCGCAGCAGTTTCAGGTTTCTGGCCAGAACGACTTTGCGCTGCTGGACCACATCGGTGGCGAATGCGCCGGGGCCGTGACGTTTCTGGAACCCGGGCAGGCGTTGCCTGTGCCTACCCGCAACGATGACGTTCAATGGCTGAACGACGAGGAAGTCGTTGCCCTCCTGGATGAATTGCCGCGCCGGCCCATGCTGGCAGGCAAAGATAGCTTGCGGCTTTCCTTGGCTGGCGCTCAAAACAAACTACCGGTGGTTTTCGATGGTGCCCGCATTGGGCTGCCCCGCAACGGCACGCCCAGCTCCCATATCTTGAAGCCCGCTATCCACGCTGTTGAGGACAGTGTGATCAACGAAGGATTTTGCATGGCACTGGCTGAAGCCATGCAGCTCAAGCCGGCGAAATCGAAAATTCATGCTGTATTGGATCGTCCATTCCTGCTGGTTGAGCGCTACGACCGGGTCATGGATGCCTCTGGGCACCGGCAACGCCTTCATCAGGAGGATTTCTGCCAGGCGCTTGGCGTGGTTCCTGAAATGAAATACCAAAATGAAGGTGGCCCCGACCTGGCCCAATGCTTCGAACTGGTACGCCATGCCGCGCGCCCCAGTGCGCCGCAGATCCTACGCTTGTTCGATTACGTGATCTTCAATGCGCTGATCGGCAATCATGATGCGCACGCCAAGAATTTCTCACTGCTGTATTTACATAAAGGGACGGGCAAAACGCCCGTCCTGGCGCCGCTCTACGACACGCTCTCGACAGCGGTATATCCAACACTGACGCCGAAGATGGCGATGAAAATCGGCAGCAAGTACACGTTCAGCGAAGTCCAGGCGAGACACTGGGGACAGTTTGCAGAAGGCGTAGGCCTTGCCAAGGCACAGGCCAAAAGGCGCATTCTGGAGTTGGCAAAGTCACTGCCGCCCACCGCGATCGAACTCCGATCTGCCCCCGGACTCGTCTTTACCGGAAATGCAGTGGTTGAACGAATCATTGCCTTGATCGAACAACGCTGCGCGCTGACGATTCGACGGCTGACCGACTACACTGCCGAAAATGAAGCGGCCATCGAACCATCTGCCTGATCCACCAAACGGGCGCGGGTTCGATTCCGCGTTTGGAACTGAACCGGCCTGGAAAGCAGACGAAGTTGAACGGCTATGCCGGTGACCAATCGCCAGTGTAATCCAGGGTGTAGCACCCCATGGAATCGCGCTAAAATGAGGCCGCGATAGTCCAACGTAAATTTAAGCCGGCGCGGCACACACTATGAGACTCACTGACACACAAAGATCGGTTATACGCGAAGAGGTGCAAAGGCACTTTGGCGGGAACGCGCGTCCCTTGCTGTTTGGCTCGCGGGTGCGGGACGACGCGCGCGGTGGCGATATTGATCTGTACATTGAAGCGGAAGGTGATCCGCAGGAAACCTTGGCGCGAGAGCTCAAACTCTATGCTGTTCTCCAGCGCCGTCTGGGCGAGCAGCGCATCGATCTTGTCGTGCGCCGGGTCGGCAGCCCCTTGCGCCCGATTGACCGCGAAGCACAAGACACGGGCATTGCGTTATGAGCGAGGCACAAAAACGCTTTTGGCAGACCCTGCGTCTGGTTGAAAAAGAGGGCGTTTACTTGCGCGATGTGGCCGGGCGATTATTTGCTGACCCCGAAATCACGGCAGAATGGATCGAACGCCTGATCGCCACCCCGGAAGGCCGTGATCGCCTGGAAGCCTTCGTCGGCAAATTTTCCCGTATGCAAGACACGCTGATTGATAAATTGCTGCCGAATTTTCTCGCAGCGGCGGGTGAGAAAACCGGCACTGCCCTCGACAATCTCAACCGTGCCGAACGGCTGGGCCTGCTTGCCGATGCGGACCAATGGCTGGCTATGCGCCAGTTGCGCAACCGGCTGGTGCATGAATACGTTGAAGACCGTGTAGACCTGGCCGCCGCCTTGTCCTTGGCGTGCGCCATGGCCGACGAGTTGCTCGCTGCCTGCCGGGATTTTCAGAATTTGGCGGAAATGAAATTCACCCGCGATCGGGCGGGTAAAAATGTTTGATGCCAATGTTGTCTCCACACCGCTGCTCACCGTACAGCGCATTGTATGGAACTCTGCGCGTTGATGCTTCAAACCAGAGGTGCCGTCGATATCGACGACATGGACGACTACCGGATGGCGATAGCACTGACCCGCATGAATCGGCGGGATGAACCGTGATCCTGATCGGGGATGCTTCAACACTGATTGCCTTGTGACTGCCGGTTATTGTGGGTTTGGTAATAGGCAGCCATGCTTTGAAAGGATGCGATATGACTACGACAGGAAAATTGATTGAAACAGTGCAGAACATGCCGGAACCCGTTCTGGCGGAACTGCTTGACTTTGCCGAGTTTTTGCGCGGAAAGATGTCGGATAATCAGGCGCAGTCAAACGACAAATCATTAATCGACTTAAGGGCGACTCTATAAATTCAAAATCTTAAGCGAGACAAGGCGCGAAATAAATTTTAGCGCGCCGCATATGTTTGATATGTAAGCGTTAAAATTTATTGAGCAACGCAGTATCGCGACGGAGTTTTGATTTATAGAGGTGCCCTTAAAAGGCGGTCTGGAAAACTCTGCCACATTCGCAGGCGATGCTCTCGTAATCCAGAAACGGTTGCGTGATGAGTGCTAAATATTTACTGGATACCAACGGCAACAATTAGAGTGAGGTGAAAAATGCAAATAGCTATCGAACTACCTAACGATTTTGTTCAATTTCAGGCATTGCCCGAAATTAGAGCAGAGGTTCGCGCTTCCTACGCACTTTGGCTCTATCAGCGTGAGCGAGTTACGCTGGTAAAGGCGGCAGAATTGGCCGGTGTTACCCTTCTCGAATTTATGCAAATTTGTAAAACTAATCGCACGCCGGTGATAGACATTACCCGCGAGGAATTGCTGAAAGAACTGTCAGGATTTAATCCGAAATGATCTTGGTTGCAGATTCTTCAGCATTGATCGCACTTGCCACTTGCGACAGCCTTAACCTTCTGGAGGATATTTTCGGGAAGGTACTTGTGCCTGAGGCGGTTTTTGCCGAAGTTACCTCGCTGGACAAGCCACAATCAGAACGCTTGCGCAACTACCTTGAAGGCAAAGTTCGCGCAGTGGATATGCAACGATTTATTTATCTCGATGCCTATGCCGATGCAGGCGAAACACAAGCCATGTTGCTTTACAAAGAAGTCGCAGCCGACTACCTGCTGATTGATGATAAGCGCGGTCGTAAAGT